>NZ_JAMYMJ010000039.1:0-57147 GCF_040318435.1 Mesorhizobium sp. M1143
CCCGCGGCCCGCAGCTCGCCCAATCCCCGCGGGATGCAGGGGGGGGCGGGGCCGCTGGCGGGGGGCGATCTCCATAATTCCGCCACCCCCGTGCAGGGGGGCGCCGGCGCCGTCGACACCGGCGGCGTGTTGAAACAGGCGCGCGGCAAGCCGGAGCCCGGCGACACTATTTCGAGCTATGCGTTGCGCCAGGCGGCGTTCTCGCGTGACATCTGCGTCGAGGCGGTCCGCGGTGCCTTGGACGGCAAGCTTGTCACGATCGACCCCGGCCTGCCGTCGAAACAATGGTACCATCCGACGATCTGGTTCTATCTCTGGACCGGCCTGACCAAGCGGGTTTGGTAGCCAGCCTTCCCTCGGAATCTCGCCTTTCTTTTTGCGACGTCCAATAGCGTCGCTTTTGAATGCGCGCGCGTCGTCCCATAACAAGCAGCCCCACTGCGCATCCGGCAATGCTCACACCTGCTGGACAAAGTGGTGGAGCGTCGTTTCCCTCATGGACGCACGGCGCTCTACAGGGAGTGAGAGAATTTATGGCCGATCTGATCGTCGTCTATTGGCGCGACATCCCCGCCCAGGTCATCGTCAAGAAGGGCCGGCAGAACGCCAAGCGCGAACTGCCGCTGCGCTTCACCGAGGCGATCGATATGTGCGCCATGCGCACCGGCGCCGGCGGCACCGACGATTACCTCGCCGAATGGCGCAAGGCCGATCCGATCCCGGTCGGCGACGACCTCGAAGCCGAGGTCGAGAAGGCATTCAGCGACATCGACGCGAAATACGACCGCGAGCGGCTGGTCGCTCTGGTCAAGGCGGGCGGGAAAGAAAATGTCTGACACGACTCCCGGCAAAGGGGGCCCGGCGGTGACCCAGGCCACGCAGGTCAAGAAGGCAGCGCCGAAATCCGACTACAAGCCGGCCGACGTATCGCCGCAGCGGCGCGTGCAGCGCTCGTTTGCGATCAGGCTGTGGTCGATCCGCCATTCGCGATTGCTCGAATGGTTCTACTCCAGATTCGCAGACATGTTCCTGCTGCTCCATCCGCTATGGAAAGGCCTTGGCTACGGCCGCGTCGAAGCGCCGATCAAGTTCGTTGAAAAACGCGTAAAAGGCTTCATGTTCGACTGCCGCATGTGCGGTCAGTGCATATTGTCCTCGACCGGCATGTCGTGCCCGATGAACTGCCCCAAGCAGCTGCGCAACGGCCCGTGTGGCGGCGTGCGCGCCAACGGCAATTGCGAGGTCGAGCCCGACATGCCTTGCGTCTGGGTCAAGGCCTGGGAAGGTTCGCGGAACATGGAGCATGGCGACAGGATCCTGACCGTTCAGAAGCCGGTCGACCAGTCGCTGCGCGAAACCTCGGCCTGGCGGCGGGTGACGGCGCAGTCGGCAGCGGCCCGTGAAGCCGCTGCCAAAGCCAGTACCGGAGCGGGCGCGTGATCGGCCGTCAGCGCGATGAAAACCCGGCCGGCATCCATCTGCCGCTAGATCCCCTGCCCGGCCACTCCTCGCGTGGCCGACTGGAGCGCGTGCTGCGACGCGGCGAATTCGCCGTCACCACCGAGCTCAACCCGCCCGACAGCGCCGATCCCGAAGACGTCTACAACAGGGCGAAAATCTTCGACGGCTGGGTCGACGCCATCAATGCCGTCGATGCCTCCGGCGCCAACTGCCACATGTCGTCGGTCGGCATCTGCGCGCTTTTGACCCGCATGGGCTATGCCCCGATCATGCAGATTGCCTGCCGTGACAGGAACCGGATCGCCATCCAGGGCGACGTGCTGGGCGGTGCGGCGATGGGCGTCGCCAACATGCTGTGCCTCACCGGCGACGGCGTCCAGGCCGGCGACCAGCCCGGCGCCAAGCCTGTCTTCGACCTCGATTCCATGTCATTGCTGGAAACCTGCCGCATCATGCGCGACAACGGCAAGTTCCTATCCGGCCGCAAGTTGACGACGCCGCCGCAAATTTTCCTCGGCGCCGCCGTCAACCCCTTCGCGCCACCCTTCGATTTCCGCCCGATCCATCTCGGCAAGAAGATCGCCGCCGGCGCGCAGTTCGTGCAGACGCAGTATTGCTTCGACGTGCCGATGTTCAGAACCTTCATGCAGAGGGCGCGGGACTTGGGGCATACGGAAAAAGTTTTCATCCTGTGCGGCGTCGGCCCGCTGGCTTCGGCCAAGACGGCCAAATGGATCCGCTCCAACGTGCCGGGCATTCATATTCCCGATACCATCATCAAGCGGCTGGAAGGCGCGCAGGACCAGAAGAAGGAAGGCAAGCAGCTCTGCACCGACATCATCAACGAGGTGAAGGAAATTCCTGGTGTCTCCGGCATCCATGTGATGGCCTACCGCCAGGAGGAATATGTCGCCGAGATCGTCGATGAATCGGGTGTGCTGAAAGGCCGCCAGCCATGGAAACGTGAGATCCGCCACGACGATCAGATGGTCGCCGACCGGCTCGAGAGCATACTGCACGACGACATTACCGAAACGCAGGTGGATATGGTGAAGACCGCGCACTGACAGCGCGGACGGCCAGCCATTTGCTTGAATGAAACCAGACAACGATATAAAGAAATCTTTATATCAGGCGGAGAGACTTCATGACCCGGACCATCGTCGCCTCGGCGACACGAGAGATCATCATCGGCTTCGACCAGCCTTTCTGCGTCATCGGCGAGCGCATCAACCCGACCGGCCGCAAGAAGCTGGCCGCCGAGATGATCGCCGGCAATTTCGAGACAGTCATCAAGGATGCGCTGGAACAGGCCGCCTGCGGCGCCACCATGCTCGACGTCAATGCCGGCGTCACCTCCGTTAATCCGAACGAAACCGAACCCGGCCTGCTGGTGCAGACGCTGGAGATCGTCCAGGGCCTGGTCGACCTGCCGCTGTCGATCGACTCGTCGGTCACCGCCGCCATCGAGGCAGCGCTCAAGGTCGCCAAGGGCCGCCCGCTGGTCAACTCCGTGACCGGCGAAGAGGAAAAGCTCGAAGCCATCCTGCCGCTGGTCAAGAAGTACAATGTTCCGGTCGTCGCGATCTCCAACGACGAGACCGGCATTTCGATGGATCCGGATGTGCGCTTCGCCGTCGCCAAGAAGATCGTGCAGCGCTGCGCCGATTTCGGCATTCCGGCGCATGACGTCGTCGTTGACCCGCTGGTGATGCCGATCGGCGCGCTCGGCGATGCCGGCCGCCAGGTCTTCGCGTTGCTGCGCCGTCTGCGCGAAGAGCTCAAGGTCAACACCACTTGCGGCCTGTCCAACATTTCGTTCGGCCTGCCGCACCGCCACGGCATCAACGCTGCCTTCATCCCGATGGTGATCGGCGCCGGTATGACGAGCGCTATCATGAACCCGGTGCGCCCGCAGGAAATGGAAGCCGTGCGCGGCGCCAATGTGCTCAACGGCACCGACGAGAACTGCACCAACTGGATCCGCACCTACAAGGATTACAAACCGGCCGAAGGCGGCCAGGCGGTCGCAGCGCCCACCGCCGTTAACGCTCCGGGCGAAGGCGGCGGCAATGGCGGTCGCCGTCGCGGCGGCCGTGAAGCCCGCATGGCCAGGGGATAAGCGCGCAATCGTGAACTCGCCTGCAAACATTACTGATCCGCTCGTGCTGTTCATGCCGTCAGGCAAACGTGGGCGGTTTCCCGTCGGCACACCGGTGCTCGATGCCGCGCGTCAGCTCGGCGTCTATGTCGAGAGCGTCTGCGGTGGCCGCGCCACCTGCGGTCGCTGCCAGATCGAAGTGCAGGAAGGCAATTTCGCCAAGCACAAGATCGTCTCGTCTAACGACCACATCTCGCCCAAGGGCGCCAAGGAAGAGCGCTATGAGCGCGTCCGCGGCCTGCCCGAGCGGCGCCGCCTGTCCTGCTCGGCGCAGATTCTCGGCGACCTCGTCATCGACGTGCCGCAGGACACGGTCATCAACGCCCAGACCATCCGCAAGGATGCCGACACGCGCGTCATCGCCCGCGATGCGGCAATCCGCATGTGCTATGTCGAGATCGAAGAGCCCGACATGCACAAGCCGCTGGGCGATCTCGACCGCCTCAAGATCGCCTTGATGAAGGATTGGGGCTTTAAAAACCTCGAATTCGATTTCTACCTGATGCCGCAGGTGCAAGGCATACTGCGCAAGGGTAACTGGACCGCGACCGCCGCCATCCACAAGGATGCCGAAAGCGACATCGCCCGCGTGATCGCACTGTGGCCCGGCCTCAAGAACGAGGCCTATGGCCTGGCCTGCGATATCGGCTCGACCACCATCGCCATGCATCTGGTGTCGTTGCTGTCGGGCCGCGTCGCCGCCTCGTCAGGCACCTCCAACCCGCAGATCCGCTTCGGCGAGGATCTGATGAGCCGCGTCTCCTATGTGATGATGAACCCGGATGGCCGCGAAGGCATGACGGTCGCCGTGCGCGAGGCGATCTCGGGCCTCGTCGACAAGGTCTGCGCCGAAGGCAACGTCCAGCGCAACGACATTCTGGACAGCGTCTTTGTCGGCAATCCGATCATGCACCATCTGTTCCTCGGCATCGATCCGACCGAACTCGGCGGCGCGCCCTTCGCGCTCGCCGTCTCGGGCGCGGTGCGCATCAAAGCCTCCGATATCGGCCTGAAGCTCAACCAGGGCGCCCGCCTCTATATGCTGCCCTGTATTGCCGGCCATGTCGGCGCCGATGCGGCGGCGGTGACGCTGTCGGAAGGCCCGCACCGCCAGGACGAGATGATGCTGATCGTCGACGTCGGCACCAATGCCGAGATCGTGCTTGGCAACCGCAAGCGGGTGGTCGCAGCCTCCTCGCCTACCGGCCCGGCCTTCGAGGGCGCCGAAATCTCCGGCGGCCAACGTGCCGCCCCCGGCGCAATCGAGCGCGTGCGCATCGACCCCGATACGCTGGAGCCGAAATACCGCGTCATCGGCTCTGAACTCTGGTCCGACGATCCCGGCTTCCTCGATAGCGTGCAGGCGACCGGCGTCACCGGCATTTGCGGCTCCGGCATCATCGAGATCGTGGCCGAAATGTACCTCGCCGGCATCATCACCGAGGATGGAGTGATCGACGGGTCGCTGGCCGAGCGGTCGCCGCGCGTCACGGTCAACGGCCGCACCTTTTCTTATGTCTTGAAGGAAGGTGAACCCAAGATCACCATCACCCAGACCGACGTGCGCGCCATCCAGCTTGCCAAGGCGGCGCTCTATGCCGGCACCAAGCTTCTGATGGAAAAGCAGAACACCGAACACGTCGACCGCATCCATTTCGCCGGCGCCTTCGGCTCGTTCATCGATCCGAAATACGCCATGGTGCTCGGCCTGATCCCGGATTGCGACCTCGACAAGGTCTCGGCCGTCGGCAACGCCGCCGGCGCCGGTGCGCGCATGGCCCTGCTCAATCGCGGCTATCGCCGCGAGATCGAGGACACGGTCAGCCACATCGAGAAGATCGAGACCGCACTGGAGCCGAAATTCCAGGAGCATTTCGTCTACGCCATGGCGCTTCCCAACAAGGTCGATCCGTTCCCGAAACTGTCGGCGGCGGTGAAATTGCCGCCACGCAAGACCGTCAGCGAGGATGGCGTCGCCGGCGACGCCGCCCCGCGCCGGCGTTCGCGCGAAGGCCATGCCGCCAGGCGCAGCCGGGAATAAGCCGCCTTACGAAGGCCGCCAATTCGCCCAATTTCATTTGTATGCAAATGTTTCCAGATCGCACCGATCTGGAAACCGAAACGCTGTTTTGGCGCAATCCGTCCGATACAGACGTGAAGCATTTAACGGACATCGAATGGCGGACCGGACTATTCCGCCGCCACAACGCTCCAAAGGAGAATAGAGATGTTCGAGACCCTGGGCCGTTTTCGTGCGGCCATGAAGAATGCACAGGCCGTGCGCGCCATGAACAACCTGCCACCCGAAATCCAGAAGGACATCGGCTGGCCCGTGTCGCCGCGCATCGACGCCCAGACCAACCTGTCGCGTCTGATCCTGGGCTCGGGCCGCTGATGACCTTCGCCGACAAGTGCAAATTGCTGACCAAGCGCCGGGGCCGCCGCATGGTCCCGGCTGCGACCGACATCAAGCTGCGCGCCGCGCTGCTGCCCCGGCGCTGAGCCGCGCTGCGCAGAACCGCGGACGTGGCTGATCAAACAACCGTGTTAGCTTGGGCCAGAATCTTGACATTTCGGCTGGAGGTACGATCTTCGAGATAGTGGGGAATTCTCTTAGTCGGCTGCTGCCGAGCTTGTGTATTCGAATGCCCAGTTTCAAAAGCCACCTCGTTTCCTTCATCCTCCGGCACAGCCGCAAGAAGGCATTTGCCAGCCCGGAAAACCTGCAGCGCTGGATCGCCTATGCGCGCAAGACCGAGGATCATCATCCCCCGGCATTGCTGCGGGAGCGGCTCGATATCACCGAGCGCAGCGTCGATGGCTTCCCTGTCTACGAGATCGCGCCGAAGGCCGGCGAACGCAGGCGCATCCTCTACATGCATGGCGGCGCCTATGTCTTCCAGATCACATCCTATCATTGGGGGTTGATCGCCGAGATGGCCGAGCGCTTGGGTTTCGGAATCACCGTGCCGATCTATCCCATCGCGCCGGAGCATGATTTCCACGCCATGTTCGGCATGGTCGGCGACGTCTACCGGCAGATGCTGGATGAGACCGACGCTGAAGACATCGTCTTCATGGGTGATTCCGCGGGCGGCAACATGGCCGTCGTGCTGACCATGATGGCGGCTGAGGAAGGCCTGCCCTTGCCGTCGCGCCACGTGCTGATTTCACCCGGCCTCGACATGTCGCTGTCCAACCCCGAAGTGTTCGAGGCGGAACGCAACGATCCGTGGCTCGGCATTTCCGGCGGGCTGGAAGCGATCCGCATGTACAGTGCCGGCATCGATCGCAGCGACTGGCACATCAGCCCGCTCTATGGCGACCTCTCGGTGCTGCCGAAGACCCTGCTTCTGACCGGCTCGCACGACCTGCTCAGCCCCGACAATCTGATCTTCGCCAAAAAGGCGCGCGCTGCCGGCGTCGACGTCGAGGTCGTCTACGAGGAAGGCATGTTCCACGTCTGGCCGCTGATCGAGATGCCGGAGGCGCGTCGCGCCAGGGACAGCATCGTCACCTTCCTTGAAGGTGAGCCCACCAAGCGGCGCGCAACTGCGCGGCGCACGGCGCGACCCGCTCTCGCGGCGCGCCCCGCCCAAGCAGCGGAATAGCAGAGCAATTCCAGGAAAAGTGTAAAACGGTTTTCCCGGGAAAAGCGTGTAGCGCTTTCCCTTGGGAATTGCGTCAAAACAAGGAGTTAAAGCGGCTCGCGTTTCCGTGAAACGGTGAACCGCTCTAGAACTTGCCGGTTTCGCGGAAAAGCTCGAACGTCGCGCGGATATGGTCGGCGACGGCCTTGACCGGCGCGCTGGCGTCCGGCGACACCACCATCGCCAGATTGTAGGTGCCGATATCGGGCATGCCGTCCTTCGGGCAAAGCTCGACCATGTCGTTGCCGAGGAATGACTTCGGCAGCGGCGCAACCGCGAGGTCGGACATGATGGCGGCGCGCTGGCCGGCCGTGTGGGCGCTCATATAGGCGATGCGGTAATTGCGGCCTTCACGGCTCAGCGCATCGAGCGCGCCGGCCCGCCAGGCGCAGCCCTCTTCCCACAGCGACACCGGCAAAGGCTCGCGCAGATGCGCGCTGCCGCCCTTGGCGCCGGCCCAGACGATCGGCTCGGTGAGCAGCACCTCGGCGCCGAGCGCGCTGGTCTTGTAGGAATTGGTCAGCAGCGTGATGTCGAGCGCCCGGTCGTCCATGCGACGGCGCAGATTGCTGCTCTGGTCGATGGTGACGTCGACGGCGATCGACGGATGCGACTGCGCGAAACGCTTCAGCACATGCGGCAACACGCGCTCGCCATAGTCGTCCGGCGAGCCGAGCCGCACCACGCCGACGATCTCGGGGATGATGAACTTCGACACCACCTCGCGGTTGATCGACAACCGCCGGCGGGCATAACCGAGCAGCATCTCGCCATCGGTGGTCAGCGTCACCGAGCGCGCATCGCGCGCGAAGACTGAGCGCCCGAGAATGTCCTCGAGCTTCTTGATCTGCATGGAGACCGCCGACGGCGTGCGGAACACCGCATTGGCCGCCGTGGTGAAACTGCCGGTCTCGGCAATGGCCACGAAGGTGCGCAAAACGTCGAGATCGAGCAGCGGCAGCGGATGATTGAGTGGGGCGTTCATCGGGATCGACCTTCAATTTTTCTGATGTGAAGCATCATTCCATTTCGTTTGATTGAACATCAGATTGGGAGGATAGTCAACTCCATCGAAGGCAGGACGTGCCATGGCTCCAACGCTCCTGACGCGGAATTGCACTCGATGCGGAATATCCAGGCGACGGAACGCGTTCATGCGGGACGTGCCACAACCAAAGGAGAATGAAATGTCTATCCTGTCATCCATCGGTCGGCTTGCGACCGAATTGAGCGCGGCCCGCGCCCGCTTCCAGACCGAACGTGCGATCCGCTCGCTGCCGATCGAACTGCAGAAGGATATCGGCTGGCCTGAAGCTGCCGACACCAAGACCGGTGCACGCCACGGCGTCGGATCCTGGGCTGGAGCAAAGTAAACCATTGTGTACCTTGTGCTGAAGGCCTGCCGCGCAGACCAGCCCGGCAGGCCTTCTCTATTCGCCCTGCAGGCTTTCTCCAACTTATTTGCACTCAAATGATTTTCAGAGCCGTGTCGCCGCTGCATGGCGCATATGCGTCACTTGCATGGCGCCTCAATGTCGCCGGTAACACACTGTAAGTAATCGTAAATTTTGGGCACCCTGCCCAATAATGTCGCAATCGATGTCGCATTTCCATTCAAGCGCTTCGCATTTGCGATTTAGTTTCTGCTCACACAGGCCTATATCACCGTCAGCAAACGAGCTGCCCCACTCCATCAAGCGAAGGCGACCCGTCTGAGCAACCGATAGGAGATGATGATGAAGCTTTTTGCCCGCCTCTTTGCCCGCCGCGAAATGAACCTGACGACCGCTCTCGAGCGCCAGCGCCTTGCCAATACCATGCCCGGCCAGACCGGTGCCATGAATGCGGTGCGCCTCGGTTTCGTTGCCTGAGATAACGGCTAGCGCTCAGCGCTTCCCTGCCGCTGCCGATAGTCGATAACAGCGCCGCTTCGGCTTGACCGAAGCGGCGTTTCTCGTTTTTGGCACCTATGCCGCCGCCACCATGCCCAATCCGTCGGCAGCCCGTGCCTGTCATCCCGGACGATTGCTCATTTGCGACCCATGTCGCAAATATAGTTTCCGCTTAGCCCCCTAGCCAATTGACAGGAATGGTTTTTCCTGATGTCGCTGTGCTGTTCGCGACATCCTGTTCGCGCCATGGCTGCGTGAGGTTCCCTTGAACGCCGTAAAGCATCCGATCAAGCGATCGTTTGTATTCTTCCTTGTCCCGGACTTCACCATGATCGCCTTTGCGACGGCGCTCGACCCGCTGCGCTCGGCCAACCGCATGCTTGGCTATGAGGCCTATCGCTGGCGCCTCGCCAGCATCGACGGCAAGCCGGTGCGCGCCTCCAATGGCGTCGAATGCGCCGTCAACACCTCGCTCGAGGAAGAGCGCAAGAAGATGGCCGGGCCGGATCGGCCGAACATGGCCATCGTCTGCAGCGGCATGAATGTCGAGCGCTACCAGAACAGGTCGGCCTTCGCCTGGCTGCGCGAGGAATACAACAGAGGCGTCGCCGTCGGCGGTCTGTGCACCGGCGCGCATATCCTTGCCGCCGCGGGCCTGCTCTCCAACAAGCGCTGCGCCATCCATTGGGAAAACCTGCCGGGCTTTTCCGAGGCTTTTCCGAAGGCCAATGTCTTTGCCGACCTCTTCGAGATCGACCAGAACATCTACACCTGCGCCGGCGGCACCGCCGCCCTCGACATGATGCTGAAGCTGATCGGCGACGATTTCGACGACAATCTGGTCAACCGCGTGTGCGAGCAGGTGTTGACCGACCGCGTGCGCAGCCCGACCGACCGCCAGCGCCTGCCGCTGCGCGCCCGCCTTGGCGTGCAGAATTCCAAGGTGCTGACCATCATCGAGCTGATGGAGGGCAACCTCTCCGAACCGCTGTCGCTGATCGAGATCGCCGACCATGTCGACCTGTCGCGCCGCCAGATCGAGCGCCTGTTCCGCACCGAGATGGGCCGCTCCCCTGCCCGCTACTATCTCGAGATTCGCCTCGACCGTGCCCGGCATCTGCTGATCCAGTCATCGATGCCGGTGGTCGAGGTAGCGGTCGCCTGCGGCTTCGTCTCGGCGTCGCATTTCTCCAAATGCTACCGCGAACTCTATGCCCGCTCGCCGCAGCAGGAGCGCGTCGACCGCAAGCAATTGCTGGCGGCCTGATCCGAAAACGCACTCAGGCTTCGGCGGGCTGCGCCTGTACTGTGCGCATCGCCTCGACGCGGATATCCTCGGTCAGCCGCGCCTTCAGGCCTGAGAACTCCGGGCTGGTCTTCAGCGTGTAGTGGCGTGGATGGGGCAGGTCGATGGCGACATCCGACTTGATGCGGCCTGGCCGCGCGCTCATCACGATTACCCGCGAAGCCATGAAGATCGCCTCCTCGATGTCGTGGGTGACGAACAGCACCGTCTTCTTGCGCCGCTCCCAGATGCCGAGCAGCAGTTCCTGCATCAGTCCGCGCGTCTGGTTGTCGAGCGCACCGAACGGCTCGTCCAGCAACAGGATTTCGGGGTCGTTGGCCAGCGCCCGGGCGATCGCCGTGCGCTGCTGCATGCCGCCGGACAGCTGCTTTGGCCAATGGTTCTCGAAGCCCTTGAGCCCGACGAGGTCGACATAGGAAGCGACGATCCCGTCTCGCTCCTTTTCGGCCATGCCGCGTTCGCGCAGGCCGAAGGCGATATTCTGCGCCACCGTCAGCCACGGAAACAGCGTGTAGGACTGGAACACCATGCCGCGATCCGGTCCCGGCTGCGTCACCGCGTTGCCCTCAAGCAGCACACGGCCTTCGCTCGGCGCTTCCAGTCCGGCAACGATCCTGAGCAGCGTCGACTTCCCGCAGCCGGACGGCCCCAGAATGGTGATGAAGTCGTTGGCCGCGACCGCAAGGTCGACCGGCATCAGCGCCTTGACCGGCTGCCCGCCGCGCACGCCGGCGAAGGTTCGCGAGACGCCTTCGATAAGCAACTTGCTCATGCCAAGCTCCAGGGGAAGAGCCAGCGATTGAACGCCTTGAAGGCGAAGTCGGACAACAGTCCGATCAGCCCGATGACGATGATGCCGAAGATGATCTGCCCTGTCGCCAGCCGCGACTGGCTGTTGATGATCATGTAGCCGACGCCTGAGGACGAACCGATCAGCTCGGCGACGATGACATAGGTCCAGGCCCAGCCGAGCACCAGCCGCAGCGTTTCGGCAATCTCGGGCGCATTGGCCGGCATGATGACCCGTTTGACGATACCGTTGTTGGTCGAGCCCAGCGTATAGGCCGCCTCGACCAGGTCGCGCCGCGTCGAGCCCACCTTGACCGCGACGATCAGGATGATCTGGAACACCGAGCCGACGAAGATGACCAGCAGCTTTTCCAGCTCGCCAATGCCGGCCCACAGGATGAGCAGCGGAATGAAGGCCGAAGCCGGGAGGTAGCGGGCGAAGGAGACGAACGGCTCCAGAAACGCCTCTATTGGTTTCCAGGCGCCCATGGCGATGCCGATCGGCACGGCGACGATCGACGCCAGCAGGAACCCGCCGAAGACCCGCCAGATGGTGATCAATATGTCGAGCCAGAAGCGGTCCTCGACCAGCAGCCGCCAGCCATCCCGCAGCATTGACAGCGGATCGGCGAGGAAGATGCGGTTGACGTGGCCGCCAAGCGTGATCCACGCCCAGAAGGCGACGAACAGCACGAAGAAGGAAATGCCAAGCACGGTTCGAATGCCCGGCGACACCGGATGCAAGGGGCGCATCTTCAGATCGTCCGCATCGTCAAATCATCACTTGTCCAGGAGAGAGCGACGGCCTAGGCGCCGCCGCACAATGGTCAAAGGCGAGGCCTGTCAGTTCGCCACCGCGCTGGTGTCGGCCAGCGTGGCAACATCTGGCGCTTCCTTGATCAACCCCATCTGCAGCAGAAGCTCGCCGGCGGTCTTGGAAAAGTCCTGGAATTCCTTGGTGAAGAACTGCTTGTTCTCCGCCTTGTCGGCCCATTTCAGGTATTTCGCCGAATCCTCGAATTCTTTCGCAGACTGCTTCACGTCGGCGCCCATGATCTCGTAGGATCTCTGCGGATCGCTCTTGATCAGGTCGAGCGCTTCGAAATAGCTGTCGGCCAGCGCCTTGGCGGCGTCGGGATTGGCGGTGAGGAATTCAGGCGTGCAGCCGACCGTGTCGAGCACCATCGGGTAATCGAGCGTGGTCGCCAATATGTGGCCCTGATCGGACTTGTCGCGCACCGCCGAGATGAACGGCTCATAGGTGACCGCCGCATCGTTCTGGCCGGCGAGGAAGGCTTGCGCCGCCGCATCCGGTTCCAGGTTGACGACGGTCACATCCTTGGTCGACAGGCCGTTCTTGTTCAGCACCCAGGCCAGCATGAAATAGGGCGACGTGCCCGGCGCCGAGGACGCGACATTCTTGCCCTTGAGGTCGGCGACGGTCTTGATGTCGTTGCGCACGACAATGCCGTCGGCGCCATAGGATTTGTCGAGCTGGAAGATCTGCTTGGTGGTCACCCCTGAGGCGTTCCACACCAGCCAGGTCTCGACCGTGGTGGCGGCGCATTGCAGATCGCCGCTGGCGATGGCGAGCGGCCGGCTGGCCTGCGGCACCTTCTTCAGGGTCACGTCGAGGCCATGCTTCTCGAAGATGCCGGCCTGCTTGGCGAGCGTCAGCGGCGCAAAGCCGGTCCATCCGCTGATGCCGATGGTGACCGATGTGGCAGCCTCGGCCGGCACGGATATTGCAGCCGCAAGCGCCAATACCGCGGCAGCGACGATGGTCTTGTTCATGTCGGTTCCCCTTGTTTTTTCGGATGCCGAATTGTGTCACAGACGCCCATGGGCTTGTCAATGAAACCGGCCCTTCACGGCAGCGTGATGATGCGAACGCTAACGCGCATCGAACATCCAGCTGCGGTCGCGCCACATCTTTTCGCCGACCTGGCAGTCGGTCGGCCGGTCCTGCGCCAGCACCACCGGCGGACGCCCGGCCTCCTCGCGCGCCCGTTGCGGCGAAGCGGCGCCGGCCAGCTCCAGCACCAGCTTGCGGCGGATGGCTTCGGGAAACTGCGTCCAGTCATTGACCGGGATCATGAAGGATCCGGGACCGCCGATGACGCAGTCGCTGTAGTAGCGGTCGAGATTGTTGACGTCATAGGCGCCGCCGAACCCGCCGCGCGTCATCAGCGGCAGGCCGTTGATGATGATGCCTTGCTTGACCACCGCGTCGCGGGTGATGTCGACGGGCGCGCCCTGGTTGTTGGGCCCGTCGCCGGAAATATCGATGACGCGCTTTGTCCCATGAAAACCGCTTTCGGCGAACAGATCGCTGCCGAATTCCAGCGCGCCGGAAATCGAGGTGCGCCGGGCGCTGGCCGGCGGATGGGCGGAAAGCTGCGCGGCCACCCGCTCGGCATCGGCCCGGCTGGCGATCACCGTCCACGGCACGACGACCTGCTGCGTGGTCGCACCCGCCCATTCGACATAGGTGACGGCGACCTTGCCGTAGGCGCCATCGGCGATCGCCTGCAGAACATTGTCGTGCGTCAGCGCCGCCGCATAGCCGTGACGCTGGATTTCGAGTTCGCCCGGCGACATCGACAGCGACACGTCGACGGCCAGCACCAGCTCGACGTCGACCGGCTCGGCGGCTTGAACCGGCGGCACCAGCCAGAGCCCCAGCGCCAGCGCGGCGCTGCCTGAAAGGAAATGTCGTGCGCAAGAAAAAGCAGACATACCCGAAGGTAAGCGAAAACCGGCTGCTGACAAAGCAAAAAGCCGGGACTGAGGGCTTCTACATCTAACCCCGAAACGGCGGCGCGGTTCGGCCTCATTTGTTGATGGGTCGCCCACCTTTGCCGCGCCATTCCACGTCGTCGGCTCCGGCCTTCGCCGCTTCCGGGTTTGGACGGGACTTCTTTCTGCCGATACCACGAAGCGCCCTCCAGTTCGACTTGAATGATGGCGGCAGCCACAACAGGATGCCTGCTATCGCGGCGGGCAGGATCACGGCGAAACGCAATACCGACAGCACGACACCGCAGAACCCGACGATACGCGCCGCCCGCCCCTCGCCGAAGCGCCGCGCAAGCAGATGCCGCGCGATCACCCCACCATCCAGAGGGTATGCCGGTAGAATGTTGAGGACGGCGAGTACCCCATTCAACATGGCGCCGATCCATAGCGTCCACGCAAGATAAGTCATCGGCATTGGAGGCGGCGCACTGAACAAGCTGTCCGATTCGACAGGCGCCAAAGGTTTGGCGATCAGATAATAGGAAGCAGCGAAAAACGCCGCCAACAGGATGTTGGTCAGGGGTCCGGCAAACGCAATCCACGCCCAACCATAGGACGACGTGGCGCCGCGCTTGAAGTAGGCAACGCCGCCAAACAGATAAAGCTCAATCCTGTTGGTGCCGATCCCTTGCCGGTGGGCAACCCATGTGTGCGCCAGTTCGTGCAGGAACACCGATACGAAAAACAGTGCGGCAAAGATCGATGTGTGGATCAGCGCGGTTTTGGGACGCGTCGACCACTCGTGCAGAAAGGGCAGGACAACCGGGATGGCAAAGGTCCAGCTGACGAGAACGGGGATGTTCCCATTCACGCTGAACACCAGCGCATCGCTCTTCCTGTCCCAGCCAAATCGCCGCAAGTGCTTCACTCCGCCCGAAGCGACGGTAGGCGAGAATTGTCAGCTTACAAAGAGAAAAGCCCGGCAAGGAGCCGGGCTTTCATCTGTTCGTTTTGCGTCACACCAATATGAGCGGTGCTGCCGAGAAATCGACGGCGCTCAACTCCTCGGCTTCAAATTCTCTGGATCGTAGAGCGGCTTGTAGCCGACGGCAGCCACCTCGACCGGGTAGGTCTCGCCGAAATATTCGATGGCGAACTTGCGGCCTTCCTGGGCATGGGCCCAGGGCAGATAGGCGAGGCCGATGTTCTTGCAGATGGTCGGGCCATAGGCCATCGACGTGGTGAAAGACCGGCGGCCGAGTTCGTCGACCAGCGTCTCGCCGGTCTTCGGATCCATCACCGGCATGGTGCCGACGGGATAGCGGGCAACACCCTTCGAATCGACGTTTTCCGTCATCACCAGCGTGCACAGGATCGCCGGCTGGCGTTCGCGGGCGCGGTATTCGACATGTTTGGCCTTGCCGCAGAAGTCGTTCTCCTTGACCTTCGGTCGGGCAAGGTCGGCCTCGAGCAGATTATACTCGGTCAGAAGGTCGGCGTTCTGCAGGCGCAGGCTCTTTTCCATGCGCCGAGTGTTGGCATAGGTCTCGACGCCGAACGGCATCACGCCGGTCGAGCGCAGCGCGTCCCAAACGGCCAGGCCGTCCTCGTAGCGCATGTGCAGTTCCCAGCCCTGCTCGCCGACATAAGAGATGCGGAAGGCGGTGACGTCCTTGCCGCCGATCCTGACCGGCTTGATCGCCGCGAAGGGGAAGTTCTCGAGCGAGAGACCATCCGGATTTTCGACCACTTTCTGCAGCGTCGCCCGCGCGTTCGGTCCCCAGATGCCGATGGTGACGTATTTTTCCGTCACGTCGGTGATGGTGACGTCAAAGCCTTTGTCCTGCGCGGTGCGCTGCATGTAGCGGAAGTCGCGCGGACCGGCGTCGGCGCCGTCGATCAGACGGCAGCGGTCGGCCATGCGGATGACGGTGAAGTCGGCGCGCACCATGCCTTCTTCGTCGAGGAAGTGGGTGTAGATACCCTTTCCGATATTGTTGTCGCCACCAATCTTGGCCGCGCACAGCCACTCCAGCAGCGCGACATGGTCCGGCCCTTCGATGTCGTACATCGAGAAATGCGAGAGGTTGACGATGCCGCAATCCTCGCTCATCGCCAGGTGCTCGGCATTGGACACCCGCCAGAAATGGCGGTTGTCCCATTCGTTCTCACGTATGGGAACCCGGTTGCCATACTTCTCCAGCAGATGCTCGTTGGCGGCATAGCCATGCGCGCGCTCCCAACCGCCCAGCTCCATGAAGTAACCGCCAAGCTCCTTCTCGCGCTCCCAGAACGGCGAGCGGCGGATGTTGCGACCTTTGGAGAACGGCTCGCGCGGATGCACCGCTGGATTGTAGACCTTCATCGCCGTCTCGGTGCAGCGATCCCAGATGAACTGCTCTTTCGTCTGGTGCGGATAGAAGCGCGCATAGTCGATGGCGTGATGGTCGATTTCCGTGCGGCCGTCCGTCATCCAGTCGGCGATCAGCTTGCCCATGCCGGGGCCGTCCTTGACCCAGATGGCGACGGCGTACCAGAGGCCCCTCACCTTCTGGCTCTCGCCCATGGACGGGCCGCCATCGGCGGTCACCTGCAACAGGCCGTTGAAGGAATGGCTTTCGTTGTAGCCGAGTTCGCCCAGGATCGGCGTCAGTTCCATGGCGCGCTCCAGCGGCGCCAGGATCTGCTCCATGTCGAGATCGCGCTGCGACGGCGACAGCCGCGCCTGATCCTTTTCCAGCAAATCGCGCGGATGGCAAAGACGCGGATTGGTCTCTTCGTAGTAACCCCATTCGATCTGGCCGCCTTCGGCGGTCTTGGGATCGCCGGTGTCGCGCATATAGGCCGAATTGCCTTGGTCGCGCAGCAGCGGCCAGCCGATCTCCTTGCCGGTGCCGGCGAATTGATTGTAAGGCCCGAAGAAGGTCAGCGGATGGTCGATCGGCATGACCGGCAGGTCTTCGCCGACCATCTCGGCGATCAGCCGGCCCCAGATGCCGGCGCAGACGATGACATAATCGGCCATGATCGTGCCGCGGTCGGTGACGACGCCCTTGATGCGGCCTTCCTCGACGATGAGAGATTTGGCGGGCGTGTTGGCGAAGGATTTGAGTTTCCCCGTAGCTTCCGCCTGGTCGACCAGCTTGCCGGCGACGGTCTGCGAGCGCGGGATGACCAGGCCGGCATCCGGATCCCACAGACCGCCCTGCACCATGGACTCTTCGATCAGCGGGAATTTTTCCTTGATCTCGGCCGGCTCGATCAGCCGGGCGCGGGTGCCGAAGGATTTGGCCGAGGCGATCTTGCGCTTGATCTCGTCCATGCGGCTGTCGTCGCCGACGCGCGCCACTTCGAGGCCGCCAATGCGGGCGTAGTGGCCCATCTTCTCGTAGAAATCGATGGAGTAGAGCGTCGTCCAGCAGGACAGGAAATCATGGCTGGTGGTGTAGCAGAAGTCCGAGGCGTGCGCGGTCGAGCCGATGTCGGTCGGAATGCCCGATTTGTCGATGCCGACAATGTCGGTCCAGCCGCGTTCGATCAGATGATGGGCGATCGATGCGCCGACAATGCCACCCAAGCCGACGATGACGACCTTCGCCTGTTTCGGAAACTCTGCCATTGCCGCGACTCCAAGGGGATAAAGCAGGCGCGTCCGCGCCCGTTCGAATGGCGCACAATATGCAGAGGACGTGGATGGAGCTACCGCCTGTTTGCGACACGTCGCGGATGCGACGCGACCCGGCGCGCCGGCGTGCCGCCAGTGGCGATCTATCTCAGGCGAAGGCCCAGATGTCCTCGGCCTGGAAGCCGACCTGATAGCCTGATGTCTTGAGCTTGACCACGACCTCGCCGATTTCAGCCGCCGGCAGCGCGCCGACCTCGACCTTGATCATGCCCGGACGATATCGCTTGAGGTCGAGCTGTTCGAAGACGATCCAGTCGGCGCCCTCGCAATCGACCAGGAAGGCGTCGATATGCGTGATGCCGTTGCGGTCGAGCAGCGTCTGCAGCGTTTCCGACGGCACCTCGATATCCCTCACGTGCGGCGCGAACTTGTTGAAATTGGCGTCGTCCTCGCCCCAGGCATTCTTGCCCGACATCAGATTGGTGTCGGTGACCGACGAGCAGCCGATGAACTCGATCGGCAGCGTGCCGGCCTCGAGTGCCGCGGCATCGAAAGTGTGGACGGTGATCGTGCCTTTAGTTTTTGTCACCGCGACCGGCTCGATGACGAAGCGTTCCGTATCGGGATAGTTGGCGCGCAACCGCTTCTGGTTGTACGGGATCGGCTCGACCAGCACGGCCCGCGCCCGCGGAATGCGGTGCAGCCACGGCGTGACGTCGTCGAACAGCGCGCCGTCGCAAGCGCCGACATTGACCATCTGGAAGGCTTGCCCACCGCCAAACCGCGCGTTCAGCGCCGCCTTGGCCAGGAATTTCGTGCCACGCAACGCCGGCCCGCGATCGAGCAGGCCGGCGGGCAGGCCGAGCGAAAGGGCGATGCGCGCCAGGCCGGAAATGGAACTCATGGCTTATCTCCAGGTATGGCCTGCAAGGCGATGGGCCGCCTTCCATTCAGGCTTGCCGACGCCCACAGCGCCATGATCGGGCCGACGAGCAAAAGGTAGGGCGGCAGAAGGTTCGGGAAGTAGATGCGGGTGTCGTGGATCGGAAAGACGGTGAATTTCGCCAGCACGCCGAGCACCAGCGCTGCAAGCAGGATGCCGGCGCGACGATCGAGCCGGAAGCCGGCGCGGCCGAGCGCAAGCCACCCGGCCAGCGCCAGAACCGAGACGCCGACCCAGCTGTTGATGCTGATAGCGCGAATGAAGGATGCGGCAAACGCCTTGAGATAGGCGCCAACCGAGAACGGCGGCTCGAAGCCATCCATATTGTAGTGCTGCTCGATGCTGGAGAACCACAGATGCGGCCACCAGCCGGGATGCTGCGCCCAATGCGAAATCGCGAAATAGGCGACGAAGGACGCGGCAAAGCCGGCCAGCGCGCCCCACGCCCGCTGCCGGAAGACCAGCAGCAGCACGGCGAAAATGGCCAGGAACACGATGTTGTCCGGCCGCGCCATGAAGGCCAGGAAAAGCAGGACAGCGGTCGCTGCCTCGCGGCCGCGCACATAGGCAAACAGCCCGCCGAGGAACAGGGCCGAGCACATCAGATCCGGAGTCGAGGCGCGCGCCGCGTCGCCGAAATCGGCCATGATCAGTACCGCGCCGGCCACCGGCGCCAGCGCCAGCGCGCCTTCGGTTCGCAGCCACAGCAGCGTGATCATCCCGAACAGGAGCACCGAGACCACCTGCAGCACCCGCATCGCCTCGACAGGCGACATCACCGAACTCATCGTCGAAAGAATCTCGGCGTAGAGGAACTTGATCCGGTACATGCCAAGCAGCGAGTGAAAGTCGGCGGCATTTTGCGCCATATGGCTGCGGAAACCGCCACCATCGTCGGTCAGCGTCTTGTAGTCGCCGGCCGACACGCCGGCCTGGACCGTGCTGTAGGCATAGTCATGCAATGCCTGCGCATCGGGATAAGCGCCCTCCTCGGCGATGGCGAGATAGGGCAGCATGTCCCAATTGGCGTCGGGCATCGTCAAGGCCATGAACGCCGTCAGCAGGATATAGAGCGAAAACGCGATCGCGCCGACCGGAGCCGCCCATCGCGCATAAGTCCCCTCGCCCCACGCGAGAGCGGCCGCAGTCAGCCGGTCGAGTGTGTTTTGCGGGGCGGGAGACTTGCTCAGCATTGTCGGACTCAGGACTTCGCTCAACGGACTTCTTTTAACGGACTTGGCTTTTGACGAAATCCTTGACGATTCCCACGATGCCGCGCGACAGCAGGCTGTCGAAGGCATCGACGAAACGGTCGACATGCTCGCGCTGGCAGATCAGCGGCGGCTCGAGACGGATAACGTTGCGATTGTATTCGGTGAAGGCGACGAGCACGTCATAGTCGCGCAGCAACAGCGCGCCGACGAAGCCCGACAGCGAGCCCTTCAGCTTGTCGTCGAGGACGCTGACGATCGGACGTAGCACCATCGGCAAGGTCTGCGAGAAGTCGTGGAACTCGAGCCCGACCATAAAGCCTTTGCCGCGCACATCCTTGATGATCTTCGGGTACTTCTCCTTCAGCGCCTGCAGGCGCTGCAGCAGATAGTCGCCGGTAGTGGCGGCGTTGTCGATCAGCCCCTCATCATAGAGCACGTTGATGCCCTCGATCGCGGTGACGCAGGCCTCGCCCATGCCGCCAAAGGTGGCCATGGCATGGATCATCGCCGTCTTCGGCGTGCCATAGGCCTTCATATAGACCTCGCGCCGGGCGACCATCGCGCCGACCGCCGCCTTGCCTGCGCCGAGCGACTTGGCCAGCGCCGTCACATCGGGCACGACGCCATAATGTTCGAAGGCGTAGAAGCGGCCGGACCGGCCATAGCCGCACTGCACTTCATCAGCCACCCACAGCACCCCATAGTGGTCGCAGAGCGCGCGCAATTTCTGCCAGTATTCGGCCTCGGCCTGGATGATGCCGCCGCCGCCCTGGATGGTCTCGAGTACGATGACGCCGACCTCCGGGTCGGAGCGGAACAGCCGCTCGACCGCTTCGATATCGGCGAACGGAATGCGCACGGTGTTCTCAGCCATCTTGAAGTCCGCGCGGTAGAGCTGGCCGTCGGTGATGCCGAGCACGCCCTTGGTCTTGCCGTGGAAGGAATTCTCGGCATAGACGATTTTTGGCCTCTTCGGCCCGGCGGCGCGCTCGGCGAGCTTCACCGCCGCTTCCATCGCTTCCGAACCCGACGAGCCCAGAAACACCATGTCGAGATCGCCGGGCGAGCATTTGGCGATGTTGTGCGCAAGGGCCGATGCATATTGCGACATGAAGGCGATGGCGATTTCCTGGCGCTTCTCCTCCTGGAATTTGCGCCGGGCCTCCAGGATGCGCGGATGGTTGTGGACGAAGGCCAGCGAACCGAAGCCGCCGAAGAAGTCGAGAATCTTGCGGCCGTTCTGGTCGATGTAGAACATGCCTTCGGCACGCTCGATCTTGATCTTGTGGAAGCCGAGCAGCTTCATGAAATGCAGCTGGCCCGGATTGAGATGCGCCTTGAACAGGTCGGTCATGCGCGCGACATCCATCGCCTTCGCCTGCTCGACGCTGATCAGGTCGGGCTTGGCGATGGCGGTAGGCGACAACGCCGGCGCGCCGACCATGGTGCGCGCGTTCGTCTGCTCAGGCTTAGCCATGACGGTCATTTCGGAGTTCTCCTGGTCGTCCCACTTATTCGGCGGGGGCATGATTGGCGGTGACGGCAAGCCCGTCTTTCTTGGCGCGGTATTCGCTGTAGGCGGCGATCAGCATGTCTTCGTCGCGATATTGCGGCACCCAGCCGAGCTGGCGCTCGGCCTTGGATACGTCGAGCACGCACTCCTCATCGGCGATCAGATATTGTTCGGGATCCATGATCGGCATGTTCATGAGATCGAGCAGGTCGAGGGTGCGCTTGACCGCCCAGCCCGGCGTCGGGATCAGCAGCGATTTCGAGCCGGCATGCTTGATCAGGTCGCCCAGCAATTTCTTCACCGGCGGCGGATTGAGGGAGCCCAGATTATAGGCCTGATTGGGCACGCCTGCCTTCCAGGCCGCGCGGGCAGCTTCCGCGCAATCGAACACCGAGATGAACTGATAGGGGTTCTTGCCCGAGCCGATCATCGGCACAGGAAAATTCCAGTCGACCAGTTTGAACAGCTTTTCCAGGATCCCGAGCCGGCCGGGACCGATGATCAGACGCGGGCGAAACAGCGAGATCGACATGCCGCGCTTGCGCCATTGAGCGGCGAGCTCCTCGGTCTTCTGCTTCGACCAGCCATATTCGCCGAGCGGCGCGACCGGGTGCTCCTCGGTCATCGGCTGGGTGACCGTGTGGCCGTAGATCATGTCGGTGGTGTAGTGGACGAGCTTGGACGCGCCGGCCTTGTCCATCGCCTGCATGATGTGTTCGGTGCCGTGGAAATTCACCGGAAAGAAGAAGTCGTGACGCTTGGCCCGCACCTGGATCGGCGACAGCATTTTGGCCGACAGGTTGTAGACCATGTCGTCGGCCTTCAATCCGATGTTGGCCACCGAGGCCGTATCCGTGACATCGCAGGTGACGAAGCGAACGTTGCGATAGTGCGTCAGGTCGCTCTTGACGATGTCGGCAACGACAACCTCTTCACCATCGGCCACAAGCTTCGGGGCAAGATGACGGCCGACGAAGCCGTCGCCGCCGAAAATAACATGTCTCATCGAACGATCTCGCTGGTCTTGTCGGGGATGATGGAAGCGGTTTGGTCGTCATGCCCGCTCCCGCCCAAGTCTCGACCGCTTTGCGCGATCAGCACGGTGCCGATGCAGATGAAGGCGATGCCGGCAATGCGCCAGGCATTGAGGTCCTCGCGGAAGATGAAATAGGCGAAGATCGCAACCGCGACATAGGCAAGGCTGAGGAACGGATACGCAAAGCTGAGCTCGACCTTGGACAGCACATAGAGATGCGAAGCCATCGAGATGACGAAGGTGCACAGACCGAGAAACACCCATGGGCTGAAAACGACCTGCAACAGCCTCAACAGCGGATTGGTGCCTTCGAACGAAATCGGCCCGAGTGACATCATGCCTTGCTTCAGCATCAGCTGCGCGGCGGCATTGGTCATGACCGTGAACAGAATGAAGACGATGTATTTCATACTTTGCACCCGCCACTCGCAACGGTCCTATTACGAACCTGCAAACATTTCATGAAGTCACGACAATGCTTTGAGTAAACCACGGAACTTACGATCTATTCACCATGACTTATTCGGATTGTACCTATTCAGCTGCCTCGACACGCCCTGGCCGGACGTTGAGCTTTTTCGCCGTCCGCAGCCAGAAACTGGACACGAACGCCGGGTCGCGCAGCGCTTCAAGCCGCTGCCAATTCGGGAAGGAGGCCGCGAAAGTATCAGCGCCCATGCGCGCATCCTTGTACGGGTTGACCGCGCCGCCGGCCGCGACCGTGATGCGGTCGAGTTCGCTGAGCAGGGCCAGCGTCCTGTCGCCGCGATTGGGGAAATCCAGCGTCAACGTGAAGCCTGGCCGCGGAAAGGACAGCAGCCCCGGCGAGCGGATCGAGCCGAAGCGCTTCAACACCGTGAGGAAAGAGCCCTGCCCGGCCCGACGCGCCTCGTCGAGCAGCGCCGGCACGGTCTCACGCGCGACATTTTCCGGCACCACGCTCTGGTGCTGGTAGAGACCTTTCGGACCATACAGCCGATTCCAGTCGCCGACACCATCAAGCGGAAAGAAAAAGCCCTGGTAGCCGGTTTGGCTCGGCCCCGGCGAGCTCCCCTTCTTCCACCGATAGGCGGCGTTGAAGGCGGTGAGGAACGGCCGGTTGAGCACATTGAACGGCGGCTGGAACGGCACTGAAAAACGGGAGCCGGCGCGAGACGCCGCATGCGAGCCATACTCGGCATGATTGCCTGTCAACAACAGGCCGCGCCCGCGGCCATGGCCCCCGGCAAGCTGGTCGATCCAGGCGACGGCATATTCATTGGCCTGGTCGGCGGCCTCGGCCAGTTCGAAGAATTCGCTAAGATCGGCAAACCGCGTTACCTTCTCGGCGATATCGAGCGAATGCACCCGCATCAGCCGGATCGAGGCCGACAGGATCAGGCCGGTCAGCCCCATGCCGCCGATCGTCGCCGCAAACAGCCTTGCATTGTCGGTTGCCGAGCAGGTGTAGGTCCGCCCGTCCGAGCGCAGCAGGGTGAGAGACTCGACATGGCAGCCGAAAGTGCCGCGCCGGTGATGGTTCTTGCCATGAACGTCATTGGCGATCGCGCCGCCAAGGGTGACGAACTGGGTGCCTGGGACCACAGTCGGAAAGAAACCGTAAGGTGCAGTGTGCGCAATGATATCGGAGAGGAACACGCCGGCCTCCGCCTCGAGCAGGCCGGTCTCGGCATTGAAGGCGCCGATGCGGTTCAGCGGCCGCATGTCCACGACCGCACCTGGCTCGTTCTGGCAGGAATCACCGTAGGAGCGGCCATTGCCATAGGCGAGCAGAGCGTTCTTTGTCGCCTTGCCGCTTCGCATCAGCGCGATGGCATCGTCGGCCGCGATGGCTCGCTTTGCGGCCGGCGTGGCGAAGCCAAAACTCCGGTACCGTTCGCCGGCCATGCCCTACCAGTCTCCCGCGACCAGAAGGGCGGCGCCGATCACCACGACGATCTGGCTTCGCCAGTCGCGAATGATGAAGATGACCGGATCATCATTCATCTCGTTGCGGCGCGCCAGGATCCAGACCCGCATGGTCAAATACAGCACGATCGGCGCCAGCGGCCAGACCAGCCAGGGATGCGGATAGAGTTCGCGCACGGAGACGCTGTCCATGTAGAGCGCCAGCACCAGCGCCGAGGAGAAGGCCGACGCCATGCCCGCCTGGGCGACGATCTCCTGATCTTCGATGCGGTAGCCGCGACCGGCAATGCGCTCGCCCACCGGAATGGCTGTGGTGCGCAGTTCGACATAGCGCTTCACCAGCGCCAGCGACAGGAAGAAGAAAATCGAGAAGGCAAGCAGCCAGAACGAGACTTCGACCCCGGTCGCCGCAGCACCTGCCAGCACACGCACTGTGTAGAGCCCCGCCAGCGTCAGTACGTCGGCCAGGAGCATGCGCTTGAACGACAGCGAATAGGCTGTGGTCACCACCAGATAGCCGGCGAGCACGCCCAGGAACTCGGTCGGCAACAGAAGCCCGGCGGCAATGCCGATCGCCAGCAGCACCGCCATCGCGCCGAGACCGAACGGGATCGACAAAGCGCCGCTGGCGAAAGGCCGGTTGCGTTTGGTCGGGTGCTTGCGGTCAAGCGCAAGGTCGAAGAAATCGTTGAGGATGTAGATGGCGGAAGCCACGGCGCTGAAGGCGACGAACGCCAGCAGGCATTGCCAGATCATGTTGATGTTGAAGTATTCATGCGACAGCACCATCGGCACCGCTATCAGCGAATTCTTCAGCCACTGGTGCACCCGCAGCATCTTGACGAATGTCTTCAATGTCCTTTTCGGCGCCGGCATCCTTTCGGCGCTATGCGCGGCCTGCCAGCGCCTCGCATGGCGGTCGGGCGCCACGACGATGGCGTTGCGTGCGGCTCCGAAAACCTTGAGGTCGTGCCGGCTGTTGCCGGCATAGTCGAAACCGCCGTCGCCATAGGCGGCGATGAGCGCGTCGCGCTTGCGGCCCGAGGTCATGTTGTGGGGACCGTCGGTCGCCAGCACATAGTCGAAGACGCCCAGATGCGCGGCGATTGTCTCGGCGAACTTGCGTGGCGTACCGGTCGCCAGCACGATCTTGCGTCCGTCGCGATGGTCGGCGCGCAGCCGCTGCAGCAGCGCTTCGCGATAGGGCAGCGAGGCCGGATCGATGTCGATGCGGTCAGCAATCGCTTGTTTCAGCCGCGCCGGGCCGGCGGCCAGCCAGAATGGAACCAGGAAAACATAGAGCGGATTCTTCTTAAGCAGGATGAACAGGCCTTCCCAAAGAAGATCGGTCGCAATCAGCGTGCCGTCGAGGTCGACCGCAAGCGGGATTGCGTTCTTGTCCGACCGCGCATCCATATCTTTCCTGCCCAGCTCAAAAACCCGTCGCGCCACGTTTCGGCGTCTTGGTATCCGGCATAGCGAGCAACGGCGCAACGAACGTTAAAACGTCTGGTTGCAACGGATATGCGCCGGGGTATTTCCCTCGTCATCGTTAAGCAACCGTTGCCGTAGACGAGAAAAGGCCGGGCATTGCCCGGCCTCTACTACATTTGCCTGCCGACTTACTTGATGCGGGCAACGCCACCCGAGATTTCGACCGTTTCCGAGCCGGTCAGGGCCTCGAGGTCACCATTGGGCAAGGTGACAAAACAGCCGTTCGGGCAGAATTCCACGGTTTCGCCAGCGGCCAGCGCCAACTCCGTCTTGCCGCCGCCTTCCGTCACGATCAGCGTACGGGTCTCAGCATCCTTGTTGACCGCGCTGGCGGCAAAGGCCGAGCCACTCGCTGCGGTAAGAGCGATGGCGACGACGAGCGACTTCCACATTTTGCAATATCGGTGTTTCCACACCGCCTCTGTTGCATTTCGCAAGGCATTCTCGCCCTTGCATGTGAGCTTATATGAGATGCAAGCTGAACCGCAACTGAATGCCGCATTCATGCCGCAATTGGTTTGGGAAGAGCTTGGGGCCTTAGCTGGGATCGGGTTTGCGGGCCTTGCGACCAGTTTTGGCCAGCCGCTTCGCCTCGGCGGCGGCTCTGGCCTCCGCCTGCTCCTTCTCGGCGAACTCGACCTCGATCTTGTCGTCGTCGATCGGCCATGCGTCGGTCTTCTTGACCTTGACCTCGGCGCGCGGCGTCGAGGGGATTTCTATGTGCTCGGCGTCAAAAGCATCGAGAACGGCAAAGCGGATATCGTTCTGAACGATGGCGCCGTTCAGCACATCGGCCAGGAACACGCGGATCTCGAACTCGAGTGCTGCCGGCCCGAAATTGGTGAACAGCACGAAGGGTTCCGGGTTCTTCAGCACCAGCGCATGGCCGCGCGCAATCTCAAGCAGAACCGCGTGTACCCGCTTGACGTCGCTGCCATAGGCGACCCCGACCTTGATCTCCACACGTCCGAGCTTGTTGCGGTGCGTCCAGTTGCCGACGGCGTTGTTGATGAGGTTCGAATTGGGCAGGATCACCGATTGCCGCTGGAAGGTCTCGATTTCGGTGGCGCGCACGCTGATCTTCTTGACCGTGCCTGATGTGTCGCCGGCGACGATCCAGTCGCCGACCTTGAACGGCCGCTCGGCGAGCAGGATCAGGCCGGACACGAAGTTGGACACGACATTCTGCAGGCCAAAGCCGATACCCAGCGAAAGTGCGCCGGCAACAAGCGCCAGGTTGGAGAGATCGATGCCCGCCGCCGAGATGCCGACGAGCCCAGCGAGCGCGACGCCGGCATAGCCGACCGCCAGCCGGATCGAGTTGCGCACGCCGGTATCGACCTTGCCGCGCGCCATTACCGAGCCGTCGAGCCAGCCCTGGAACCAGCGGGTCAGGAAATAGCCGATGATGAAGACGACGATGCCGGTGAGGATGCCGGTGACCGAAATCGTCACCGAACCGACGGTGACGCCTGTCGCCAATTTATAGCCCCAGGCCTGGATATCGCCGGGCTGGAAGCCCCACATCAACAGGATCAGCGGCAGGAACACCAGCACGATCATCAGGTTGATGGCGACGCTGACGACGAGGCCGAGTTGGTCGAGCGCGGTGTCCTCATAGCTGGAATTGGTCTTCAGCCAGCGCCCGATGGACGTGCCGGCGAAACCACCCTCCTCGCCGATCTCGCGCGCCGACAGGAAGCCGATATAGGCGGTGAGCAGGATGGTGCCGGTGACCACGACCTGCAACGAGACGAAGATGGCAAGACCGATATAGCCGAACAGCGCCGCCGCAATCGTGAACAGGCCGAGCGCGACACAGGTGTAGCGCAGCCAGGCCGGCCAGGGGCGCCAGCGCCCGTCGGCGTCCTTGTAAGGCTTCAGCAGCGCCATCAGGATCAGGATGACGCCCACGATGACGGTGGCGACAAAACTCCTGGCCACCGTCAGCGACAGGGGCGAGCCCATCTTGTCGTTGACGATCGACAGGAAATTGTTGATGCCGATGACGACTGCCATGGCCGTCGTCAGTCGCACCAGCCAACGCGCCGGGCCGGTCTCGACCTGGATCAGGCGCCAGTTCGGCATGCTGGGCGACAGCGCCGCATTGGTCAGGCGGTTGACACAGAACACTATGGCGATGACGGCTGCCAGAGCGTTGAGGAACACGCCTATGTCGCCGCGCAGCACATTGTAGTAATTGTACAGGAACACCGTCGAGGCGAGGAAGGCGCTGACCGCCAGCGTCGGCAGCAAGGTCGACCAGAACGCCACCGACAGGCGACTGAGATATGTCGGATCTTCAACCGACGCGTCGGGCTCGAAGATGCGCCCAAACAGGCGGCGCCCACCGACCAGAAGCACCACGGCCAACGCAAGCGCCATGAGGGTCGCCGCGAGCATCGCCTGGAACTTGAACTTGAAGGCAAAGCTCAGCCACGACGACACCGCCCTGTAAAAATTGGCGTATTCGTCCCTTGCGTCGGAAAACACCTGCGGGCTCAGTGCATCGGACAGCACGTAGCGCTTGGTCAGCCCGCTGCGAAACAGCTCGCTGCGCATGTTGCCGATCTTCTCGATCAGCGCATTGATGCGGATCGACAGGTTCTGCGCGCCGGCGATGACGGCGTTGATCTCCGCCTTTTCCGACGCCAGCGCCTGGCGCTCGCCGGTCACGATGTCCGGTTCAGGCGGCTGTCCGGCAGCCGGCGGTGCGCCAAGCTGCTCGAGCCTCGAATTGATCTCTCCCAGCCGCGAACGAAACGCCAGCGCGCTGTTCAGCGCAGCGCGCGACAGCTCTTCCAGCTGCAGGCGGATCTCGACAAGGGTGGTGTCGTCGACGCCGTCCTCCTGGACTTTCTTCTCCAGAGCGTCGGTCTTCGTCGCCAAACCCTGCAGGATTTTCTGCTGGTCGGCGACCAGCCCGGCAGGCGCCTGGCCCAGCCCCTGCGCCATGGCGCCGAACGAATGCGGCGCCAAGGCAACGAGCGCTAGGACCAGGATCAGGCGAAAGAAGCGAAAAAACATAATGGTGGCGACTCAAAGGGCGGCAAAGGCCGCCTCTAAAGCGGTCCTTGATAGAGACGCTCATCCCGTGGGGCAAGTCGTGGCGAAGTCATCGCAGTTGGGCGCCTTGCGGGAGTCGGCCAGTCGAAAAGCCATGGCGCAATCTTGGCTTTGCGCCCGCCGCCTGCTCTATAGTCTGCCGCATCGCGCCGAGCCGGAAGGTTTCAGGTCTGTCCGACCTGAAACCTTCCGGCTCTAGAAATCAAAGATATAGAGCATGATGTCGTCCGAAAACCGCTTCACACTTTTCGGCATCATGCTCTAGGGATGACATGAAGAATGGCGGAATATTCAGCCCTTTCGCTTCTCACGAACGCGCTCAAGGGAAACAAGGACTGGAAGCCGGCCTGGCGCAAGCCCGACCCCAAGGCTTCCTATGACGTCATCATCATCGGTGGCGGCGGCCACGGCCTGTCGACGGCGTACTATCTGGCCAAGGAGCACGGCATCACCAATGTCGCGGTGCTGGAAAAGGGCTGGCTGGGTTCCGGCAATGTCGGCCGTAACACCACTGCGGTGCGCTCCAACTACCTTTTGCCGTCCAACACCCGCTTCTACGAACATTCGATGAAGATGTGGGAGAACCTTTCGCACGACCTCAACTACAACGTCATGTTCTCGCAGCGCGGCTGCCTGAATCTGGCTCACACGCCGGGCCAGTTCGACGACTTGGCAAGGCGCGGCAACGCCATGCGCCACCTCGGCGTCGATGCCGAGCTGATGAGCACCGCCGAGATCGCGCGCCTGATCCCGGCGCTGGACATGTCGGCCTCCGCGCGCTTTCCCATCGTCGGCGGCCTGATGCAGCCGCGCGCCGGCACCGCCCGTCACGATGCGGTTGCCTGGGGCTATGCCCGCGGCGCCGACCGACGCGGCGTCGACATCGTCGAGAATTGCGAGGTCACCGGCTTCCTGCGCGACGGCGACCGCATCACCGGCGTGCAGACGACGCGCGGAGAGATCCGCGGCAAGAAAGTCGCCGTGGCCGTTGCCGGCAGCACCGGACGGGTGATGCAGCTTGCCGGCATCGACAGGATGCCGATCGAGAGCCATGTGCTGCAGGCCTTCGTCACCGAATCGCTGAAACCTTTCGTCGACACGGTGCTGACCTTCGGCATGGGTCATTTCTACATGTCGCAGTCCGACAAGGGCGGCCTCGTCTACGGCGGTGACATCGACGGCTACAACAGCTACGCTCAGCGCGGCAACCTGCCCATCGTCGATGAGGTGATGAGCGAGATGCTGGCGCTGTTTCCCGGCCTTGCGCGTGTACGCATGCTGCGCTCCTGGGGCGGCGTCTGCGACATGTCGATGGACGGTTCGCCGATCATCACCACCGGCCCGCTGCCCGGCATGTATCTCAACTGCGGCTGGTGCTATGGGGGCTTCAAGGCCACGCCGGCCTCGGGCTGGTGCTTCGCATACACCATCGCCAAGGACGAACCGCACGCGTTCAACGCGCCGTTCACGCTCGACCGTTTTTATCGCGGCCTGGTGATTGACGACAAGGGCCAGGGCGCAACGCCCCGGCTGCATTAGGGTTCAAACAAATGCTTATCACTTGTCCCTATTGCGGCCCGCGCGACGTCATCGAGTTCACCTATCAGGGCGACGGCAACCGCGAGCGCCCGCAGCCCGCCTCGCAGGACCTCGACGCCTGGAACGCCTATGTCTACGATCGGCTGAACCCGGCCGGCGACCACAATGAGATCTGGCAGCATTCGGGCGGCTGCCGCACCCATCTGAGGATGGTGCGCAACACGGTCACGCATGAGATTTCCAGCACCGGTTTCGCCCGCGGCGACCACAATGCCGCCGCCCGGCACAAGGCCGGAGACAAGTCGTGAGCCCGCGCCGCACCGAGACCGGCGGCCGCGTCGACCGCATGCGCACCATCCGCTTCACCTTCGACGGCACGCCCTACACCGGCCATGGCGGCGACACGCTGGCCTCGGCGCTGCTTGCCAACGGCGTCACGCTTTTCGGCCGCTCGTTCAAATACCACCGCCCGCGCGGCCTGCTCTCGGCCGGCGTCGAGGAACCGAACGCGCTGGTGACGGTGCTGCGCGGCGAAGTGCGCGAGCCCAACATCGCCGCAACCATGGTCGAGATCTATGACGGGCTGGTGGCCGTCAGCCAGAACCGCTTTCCCTCGCTCGCCTGGGACGTCAACGCCATCAACCAGCTCGGCGGCAAGCTCCTGGCCGCCGGCTTCTACTACAAGACCTTCATGGGTCCGGTCTTCGGCCCGCTGAAGGGCACCAGATTCTGGATGTTCTGCGAGCATTTCATCCGCCGCGCCGCCGGCCTGGGCCGCGCCGGTATTGCCGCCGACACCTCGCGCTACGAGCGCATGAACGCGTTTTGCGACGTGCTGGTGGTCGGCTCCGGCCCGGCCGGCCTGTCAGCCGCCAAGGCCGCTGCCGACCAGGGCGCTCGCGTCATCCTGGCCGAGCTCGAACCGCGTTTCGGCGGCTCGGCCAACTGGTCCGGCGAGGCCATCGACGGCGCGCCGGCCGCCGACTGGGCGGCGCGCGCCGTCAGCCAGCTCGAAGGCCATGACACGGTCCGCCTGCTGCCGCGCACCACGGTGTGGGGCTATTACGACGGCAACACGCTAGCCGCGCTCGAGCGCGTCACCGACCACAAGGAAACGCCCGGCAAGGGCGAGCCGCGCCATCGCTACTGGGCGATCCGCGCCAAGACGGTGGTGCTGGCCACCGGCTCTTTCGAGCGGCCGCTTGTGTTCCCCGGCAATGACCGGCCGGGCGTCATGCTGGCGCATGCCGCCGAGCGCTATGCTAACGATTATGGCGTGCTGCCCGGCGACAGGATCGCGCTGTTCACCAACAATGACAGCGCCTATCGCTCGGCGCTGGCGCTGAGGAAGGCCGGGGCGGCTATTGTCGCCATCGTCGATGTGCGCCCCGAGCTTTCGGCTGAAATGCGCAGCCTCGCCACCGAGGCCGAAGCCGAAATCCTCTCCGGCCATGCCGTGGTCGCCACCGAAGGCGGCAAGGCGCTCTCCGGCCTCAAGGTGCAGCGCTTCGACATGACCTCGGGCGCGCTCAGCGGTGACGCCCGCAGCATCCACGCCGATAGCCTGCTGATGTCGGGCGGCTGGTCGCCGACCATCCACCTCGCCAGCCAGGCTGGCGCGAGAGCCGAGTGGAATCCCGCCCGCCAGGCCTTCCTGCCGCCGAAACCGACTCGGCAATGGATTGGCGCCGGCGCTTTCAACGGCAGCTTTTCGACCGTCGAAGCCATCACTGAGGGCCGTGCAGCCGGCCTGTCCGCCGCGGGCGGAGCGGCTGCGCCGGCAGCCTTGCCGGATGTCGAAGCAGCCCCGGGAAACCCAGATCCGGCGCCGGTGTTCGAGATCAAAGCCAAGGGAAAAAGCTTCGTCGACTTCCAGCATGACGTGACTGCCGAAGACGTGCGGCTGGCGCATCGCGAAGGTTTTGTCTCCGTCGAGCATCTGAAGCGCTACACCACGCTCGGCATGGCGACCGACCAGGGCAAGAACTCCAACGTCCCGGGGCTCGCCATCATGGCCGAGGCGCTGGGCAAACCGATCCCCGAAGTCGGCACGACGCGCTTCCGCCCACCCTATTCCGCGGTGTCGATCGGCTCGCTCGCCGCCGAGCGTTTCGGCGATTTGAAGCCCGAGCGGCTGACGCCGATGCATGATTGGCACCTCGCCAATGGTGCGACCCTATATTCGGCCGGCCTTTGGTTCCGACCGATGATCTACGGCCTTGCCGGCGAGACGGTCGAGCAGGCTTATGTCCGTGAAGCCAGGGCGACGCGCGAAAGCGCCGGCATCGTCGACGTCTCGACGCTGGGCAAGATCGCCGTTCAGGGGCCGGATGCGGGCGAATTCCTCGACCGCGTCTACACCAACATGTTTTCCACCCTCCCCGTCGGCAAGGCCCGCTACGGCCTGATGCTGCGCGAGGACGGGCTGGCCTTCGACGACGGCACCACATGGCGGCTTGGCGAACAGGATTTCCTGATGACGACCACCACGGCCAACGCCGGCAAGGTGATGCAGCATCTGGAATATTTCCTCGACGTCATCTGGCCGGAACTCAAAGTGCATGTCACCTCGGTAACCGACGAATGGGCGGGCGCGGCCATCGGCGGGCCGAAGGCGCGGGCCATCCTCGCCGCCTGTGTCACCGGCACCGCCGTCGACAACACAGCCCTGCCCTTCATGGGCATCGTGCGCGGCGAGATATCAGGCGTGCCGGTGATGATTTGCCGGCTGTCCTTCTCCGGAGAAATGGCCTTCGAGGTCTATTGCGGCGCCGGCTACGGCACCCATGTCTGGGAAGCCCTTATCGAAGCCGGCAAGCCGTTCGCCCTGGTCACCTACGGGCTGGAGGCGTTGGGCACGATGCGCATCGAAAAGGGCCATGTCACCGGCGCGGAGATCGACGGGCGCACCACGGCGCGCGACCTGCATCTCGACTGGATGCTGTCGAAGAAGAAGCCGTTCATCGGCTCGGCGATGATGGACCGCGAAGGCCTGATCGCGCCCGAGCGGCTGCAACTGGTCGGCCTGGTCTCGCTCGACAACCGGCCGTTCAATGGCGGCGCCCACCTCGTCGAGCAACTGGACGAAGCCAATCCGCACGATTCCATCGGCCACATCACCGCCTGCTGCTATTCGCCGGCGCTGGGCAAGCACATCGCGCTGGCCCTGGTCGAAGGCGGCAAGGCGCGCCATGGTACCCGGGCATTCGTCTCCGATCCGCTGCGCAAGCGGTTCGGGCCCGTCGAGATCGTCTCCAACCATTTCTACGACCCGGACGGGAGCCGCATGCATGGCTGAGCGCCAATCACCCGAACGCCAATCACCCGAGCGCCTCTCGCCGCTCAAGCCGGTGTTCCATCCGGGTTCGCACGGCAATTTCGAGCATGGCGTCGATGTCATCCTGACCGAGACCAGGCCGGGCTCGATCCTGCAGCTGGCCGCATGGCCGGGCGCGGAAAAGCAGCTGATCGAAGCGATCCGGAAGGTCACCGGCCTCGATTTGCCCGATGGCGCGGGCGGCGGTCTCGCCAAGGACGGCAAGGCCGTGTTCGGTTTCGCGCCTGGAAAATTCACCGTCGTCGACGATGCCGAGGGCCTGGCGGCGAGTTTTGCCGGGGACGTAACCCCGGTAATCGGCACGATCACCGACCTGTCGCATGGCCGCACCGCTATCCGCATCGCCGGCCCTAAGGCCGAATGGGTGCTGGCGAAATTCTTCGCCATCGACTTTGCGCTGCCCGCCTTCCCCATAGGCTCCGGCCGTTCGACCACCCATCACGACGTCTTTGCGCAGATCCAGCGCACCGGCGCCGACCAGTTCGACATCTATGTCTTCCGCTCCTTCGCCCGCTCGTTCTGGAAGGCGCTCTGCCATGCCAGCGAGGAGGTCGGCTACGAGGTTCAGTAGGGCCGACAGCCGTTCTGGCCTCAAGGCCAGTCGGTTCTGCCGCTAGAGAATGCTCCAATGGAAGCCCATGGTGGGGAACGTGGCCCAACCGGCCCAGGGGATTGCAAAGATCCCGTCTCAGAGTCGGCATCGTCGTTTGGTTCGAACATCCCCATGACCGCAGAACTATCCGCCGGCGCCACGGATTGCGCCGATGTGTCGGCTAGAGCCTTGCTCCTGCTGCCGCTGACGGTCGCCTGCGGCGTGTTCATGACCAGCCTCGACCAGAATGTCGTGGTCACCGCCCTGCCCGGCATCAGCGACAGCCTCGGCCGGCCGCCGAGCCAGCTCGGCCTGTTGATCACCGTCTATGTCGCCAGCCTGATCATCTCGATGCCGCTCGGCGGCTGGGCGGCCGACCGCTTCGGCTTGCGCAACGTTTACTGCTTCGCCTTGCTGGTGTTCGCCGCGTCATCGGCGCTGTGCGGATTGTCCAACGACATCTGGACGCTGGTCGGCGCCCGCGCGCTGCAAGGCTTCGGCGGCGCCTTGATGGGGACGCTCGGCCAGGTCGTCATCCTGTCGACCTTCCCGCGCAGCCGCACGCTGAAGATCAACATGTATATTTCGCTGGCCGGCCAGTCCGGACCGCTGGTCGGCCCGCTCGTCGGCGGCGCGCTGACGACTTATATCTCCTGGCGCTGGATCTTCTTCATCAACGTGCCGTTCGCGCTGGCGGCGGCCGTTCTTGCCGCCTCGCTGTTTCCGACTGTTACCAAACCGGTGCGCACGCCGTTCGATTTTCCGGGCTTCCTGCTGGTCGGCGGCGGCATGGTCCTGCTGGTCTTCGGCATGGATTCGCTTGCGGCCAAAGACGCCGCCGGCAGCATGATCGCGGCCGAGCTGGCGCTGGCGATCGTCATCCTGACGCTTGCCTCCTTCTACTGCCTGCGCGCCCGCAACCCCTTGCTTGACCTGAAACTCCTGCGCATCCGCACCTTTCGCATCTCCTTCCTCACCGGTGGTGGGCTGGACACGATCGGCCTGAGCTCGGTCGTTTTTCTTTTGCCGCTGATGTTCCAGCTCGGCTTAGGCATGAGCGCGGTGCAGGCGGGATCGCTGACTTTCGTTGCCGCAATCGGCTCGCTGATCATGCGTGTCTTCATGCCGCGCCTGCTCAACCGCTTCGGCTTTCGCCGCGTGCTGGTCGTCAACACGCCGATCGTTGCTGCCATGGTAGCGGGCTTCGCCTTGATAGAGGCAACCACGCCGGTCTGGATCGTGCTTGCCTATATCTTTGCCTTCGGTGTCCTGCGCTCGGCGCAGTGGGCGTCGACCGGCAATCTCGCCTATTCCGACATCGCGCCCGACCAGCTCGCCCGCTTCAGCGCGCTCTACTACATACTGTGGCAGCTAGGGGTGGCGATCAGCGTCGGCCTGGCGGCGGCGCTGCTGTCGTTCCTGGCCGGCGGCGGGCCGGCGGTGACCAACGATTTCCGCATCCTGTTCGTGGTCGAGGGCGTCATCACGCTCTGCGCGCTGATCGCCTATCTCAGACTGACACCGCAGGACGGCGCCCATGTCAGCGGCCATGGCGCGCAGATGAACGTGGAATAAGGCGCCGTTAGCCGAGCCCTATTCGCTGAACGTCACCCACTCTTCCAGCGGCACGCGGTCGGTGCGGAAGTCGTTTTCGGGCTTGGAGGTGTCCTCGAGGCCTAGCGCCATGCCGCAGACGACGATCTCCTCGTCGGGAATGTTGAGCACCGGCCGGATCTGCCGGTGATAGGGCGCGAAGGCGGCCTGCGGGCAGGTGTGCAGGCCCCTGCCTCGCGCCGCCACCATGATGTTCTGCAGGAACATTCCGTAGTCGATCCACGAGCCTTGGTTCAGCCGCCGGTCTATGGTGAAGATCATGCCGACCGGCGCGTCGAAGAAGACGAAGTTGCGGTCGTGCTGGGCGCGCATCTTGTCGACCTCGCGGCGACCGATGCCGAGTGCCCCGTAGAGCCCGAAACCGTTGGCGCGGCGGCGGGTGAGATACGGCTCGAAGAACTGGGTGGGGTAATAGCGATACTCGTCCCAATCGGCCTTTTCGGCGCGGATACCGGAATTCAGGATGGCATCGGTGATCTGCTGCTTGACCTCGCCCTTGACGACATAGACCCGCCAGGGCTGCATATTGGTGCCCGAAGGCGCGCGCGCGGCGACGCCAAGAATGGCTCGGATCGTCTCGTCATCGACCATGTCGGGCAGGAAGGCGCGCACTGAACGGCGCGAGATGATCGCCTCGTCGACAACAGCCGCGTTATGCGCTGCCAGGCCGTTTTTTTCCAGCATGGGCCGTCCCTTTGCGCACACTTCGAAAGCCGAACCGGCTATCGGAGAAGACCTTGCGCAGATTTCAATCCTTGGTCGCCGACCCGCATTCCCACACCCGCCGCTCGTGCCAGAGCCTTTGCATGAACCGCCAAAATGGCGCAAGCAAATCTTGTGTGCCCATGAAAATCCGCTTGATTTTTTCACGGACATGAGCTCTCATGAAATTCATTTCCAGATTTTCATCAAGTGAGCGTTTTGGCCCCAGCTATTTCCAAAACATTGCAGGGACCTGACGAGCGCCTGCTGGCGAGCGACATCCGTGCGCTGCGCAAGGCGCGCGGGCTGACGCTGGCTGAGATCGCGCTGAAGCTTGGCCGCTCTGTCGGCTGGGTCAGCCAGGTCGAGCGCGGCCTGTCTATCCCTTCACTTGGCGACCTCAGGGCCTTCGCAGACCTGTTCGGCGTGCCGCTCAGCCTGTTCTTCAGCCACGACGTGCCGATCGAAAAGGAGCGCGGCGTTGTCGTGCGCGCCGGCAGCCGGCGCACGCTTGGCACAAGCGAATCTGGCCTGGTGGAGGAGCTTCTGTCGCCCGATCTCGGCGGTAGTTTCGAGATGGTGCGTTCGATCTTCGCGCCGGGCGCCGAGATGAAGAGCGAGCAGCTGCGGCCGACCGAGGAAGCCGGCTACATCGCCTCTGGCATTTTCGAGATCGAGATCGCCGGCGTCTGGCACCGTCTTGTCGAAGGCGATTCCTTCCGCTTCGAGCGCAAGCCATACCGCTGGCGCAATCCCGGCAGCGAGCCGGCCGTGGTCATCTGGGTGGTTTCGCCGCCTGTCTACTGAACGAGGGGTTTCTAATATGGCCGGTTTGCCGACCACGGCACGCGTGGTGATCATCGGAGGCGGTGTCGTCGGCACCTCCTCGCTCTACCACCTTTGCAAGGCGGGCTGGACCGATTGCGTGCTTTTGGAAAAGAACGAGCTGACATCGGGCTCGACCTGGCATGCCGCCGGCAATGTGCCGACCTTCTCGTCGTCCTGGTCGCTGATGAACATGCAGCGCTATTCGACCGAGCTCTATCGCGGCTTGGCTGATGCCGTCGACTATCCCATGAACTACCACATTACCGGCTCGCTGCGGCTCGCCCACACCAAGGAGCGCATGCAGGAGTTCCAGCGCGCCAAGGGCATGGGCCGCTACCAGGGCATGGACATCGACATTGTCGGCCCTGATGAGATCAAGCGCCGCTATCCCTTCATCGAGACGCATGAATTGAAAGGCGCGCTCTATGATCCAAACGACGGCGACATCGACCCCGCGCAGCTGACGCAGGCACTTGCCAAGGGTGCGCGCGACATGGGGGCAAAGATCATCCGCTTCTGCCCGACCACGGGCGTGCGCCGTGAGAACGACGGATGGGTGGTTGTCACCCCGCAAGGCGAAATCCGCTGCGAGATCGTCGTCAACGCCGCCGGCTACCGAGCCGCGGAAGTCGGCAAAATGTTCGGCCGCGACGTCCCGATGATGGTGATGAGCCATCAGTACATCTTGTTCGAGGAAATCCCCGAACTGGTGGCCTGGTCGAAGGAGCAGGGCAAGAAACTGCCGCTGCTGCGCGACGTCGACACCTCCTACTATCTGCGCCAGGAAAAGAACGGCATGAATCTCGGCCCCTATGAGCGCAATTGCCGCGCGCATTGGGCGACCCACAACGACCCGATGCCGGAGGATTTTTCCTTCCAGCTATTCCCCGACGATCTCGACCGTCTCGAGCACTACCTTGCCGATGCCGTCGCCCGCGTGCCGATCCTGGGCACTGCCGGCCTGTCCAAGGTGATCAACGGGCCGATCCCTTACGCGCCGGACGGCAATCCGCTGATCGGTCCGATGCCCGGCGTTCCCAACGCGTTCGAGGCCTGTGTCTTCACCTTCGGCATCGCCCAGGGCGGCGGCGCCGGCAAGGTGCTGGCCGAATGGGTTACGCAGGGCCAGACCGAATGGGACATGTGGTCTTGCGATCCGCGCCGTTTCACCAGCTTTGCGGCCGCCCCCGACTATAGCGTCGCCAAGGGCATGGAGATCTACGGCAACGAATACGCCATCCAGTTCCCGCGCCATGCCTGGCCGGCCGGGCGCGACCGCAAGCTGTCGCCGATCCACGATCGCATCAAGGCGCTCGGCGCCCAGTTCGACGCCTATAATGGCTGGGAGCGTGCCACCTGGTATGCGCAACCCGGTGACGACACGTCGGAAGAAGCAACACTCACCTTCCGCCGCGACGGGCCGTGGCAGCACCGCGTGCGCGAAGAATGCTTGGCGGTGCGCGACGCCGCCTGCATTCTCGACCTGCCCGGCTTCTCGCGCTTCAACCTCGAAGGTCCTGGCGCAGCCGAATGGCTGGCGCTGCAGGTCACCGGCCTGGTGCCCAAGCCGGGCCGCATCGGCCTCGCCTATTTCGCCGACGACAAGGGCCGCATCGTCACCGAGATGTCGGTGGTGCGCCATGCCGAAGAGCAGATGACGCTGATCACCGCGGCGGTAGCGCAGTGGCACGATTTCGAATGGCTGAAGTCGCGCCTGCCGAAAGACGCAGCTTTCACCCTCACCGACAGGACCGAAGACTATTCGACGCAAATTCTCGCCGGTCCCAATTCGCGCAAGATCCTGGCCGAAGTCTGTGGCGCGGATCTCTCGCTGCCCTGGCTGACGCATCAGGAAACCACCATCGCCGGCCGCTGGGCGAAGCTGGTGCGGGTATCCTTCGCCGGCGAACTCGGCTGGGAAATCCACACCAAGGTGGGAGACACCGCCGCCATCTTCGACGCCATCTGGGCGGCGGGACAAAAACACGGTCTGAAACCGTTCGGCATGTATGCGCTGGATTCGCTGCGCCTCGAAAAGGGCTACCGGACCTGGAAGGGCGACCTGTCGACCGACTATACGGTCCTGCAGGGCGGGCTCGAGCGCTTCGTAAAATGGGACAAGCCCGACTTCCGCGGCAAGGCAGCCCTGCAGAACGAAAAGCAGCAAGGCGTAAAGAAGCGCTTCGTCACGCTGGTGGTCGAAAACCCCGGCGATTGCGACGCGCCGTCCGTGTCGACGCTCTGGCATGACGGCAAGATCGTTGGCGAGACGACGTCCGGCGGATGGGGGCATCGCATCGACAAATCGATCGCGCTCGGCATGCTGCGCGCCGACCTGGCTGAACCCGATACCGCGATCGAGATTGAAATTTTTGGCGATCGTTTCAGGGCGGTCGTGCAGAAAGACGAGCCGCTGTGGGATCCGAAAAACGAAAGACTGAGAGCATGAAGAAAGTCATTCTCACCGATGGCGGCATGGGCCAGGAACTGGTCCGCCGCAGCAGCTCCGAGCCGACGCCGCTCTGGTCGGCCAGGGTGCTGATCGACGAGCCGGATCTGGTGCGTGACCTGCATGCCGAATTCATCCGGGCCGGCGCTCGCGTCATCACTATCAACACCTATTCGGCAACGCCGGAGCGGCTCGCGCGGGAAGGAGCAGAAGACCTCTTCAAGCCCTTGCAGAAGCGCGGCATCGAATTGGCAAGACAGGCACGCGACGAGGCAGGCGATGCAGCGATCGCCGGCTGCCTGTCACCGCTGTTCGGCAGCTATGCGCCGGCGCTGACCATATCGTTCGAGGAGACGCTGGACATCTATCGCCGCATCGTCGCCGAGCAGGCCGATGGCGTCGACCTGTTCCTGTGCGAGACCATGGCCTCAGCCGAGGAAGGCCGTGCGGCCGTTACCGCTGCGTCGGAAAGCGGCAAACCTGTCTGGGTGTCTTGGACGCTCGCCGATCACGGCGCGCCGCGGCTGCGCAGCGGCGAAACAATAGCGGCAGCGGCGGACGCCCTCGACGGCCTGACGGTTGCAGCGCGCCTGGTGAATTGCTGCCGGCCAGAAGCGATCGCCGCGGCACTGCCCGAATTGATTGCTCTCGGCGGCCCGGTCGGCGCCTATGCCAACGGCTTCACCTCTGTCGAAGCGCTCAAGCATGGCGGAACGGTCGAAGTGCTGCACGCCCGCCACGACCTTGATCCGGATGCCTATGCCGACCAGGCGCTCGGCTGGGTCGCCGCCGGCGCCACCATCGTCGGCGGATGCTGCGAAGTCGGCCCGGCCCACATCGCTGCCTTGCGCGACCAGCTCGAACAGGCCGGCCGCGAAATCTCGGGAGTATCCTGATGCCCAGACCGTCATCGCGCATTTCCGGCATCGTGCCTTCGGGCAAAGATGGCTGGGAGGTCCACACCGAGGCCTGGGCCCGCAAGGAGGCCGGCCAGGACATCATCATGCTGTCGGTCGGCGACCATGATTTCGATACGCCGAGCCAGACGATCGAAGCCTGCGTGACGGCGGTTCGCGGCAGCAACCATCACTACACCCCGCTTCCCGGCGTTCCGCGCCTGCGCAGGGCGATGGCGGCGGCCTCGACCGCTTGCACCGGGGTCGAGACGGCGCCTGACCAAGTCATCGCCACGCCGGGCGGCCAGGCCGCCCTTTACGCTGCCGTGCAGGCCGTTCTCGACCAGGGCGACCACGCCATCGTGGTGGCGCCCTACTACGCGACTTATCCCAACACGTTCAGCGCCGCCGGCGCCAGCTTCACCGTCGTCGAGACGCCGGCCGAAGACGGTTTCCAGCCGCACGCCGAGATGATCCGCGCTGCGCTCAAGCCCAACACGCGCGCCATTTTGATCAACACGCCGAACAACCCGACCGGCGCCGTCTATTCGCGTGAGCGTCTGGAAGAGCTGGCCGAGATCTGCCGCGAGCACGATCTTTGGCTGCTGTCGGACGAGGTCTACTGGACGCTAGGTGGCGGCGAGCACATCTCGCCGCGCGGCCTGCCCGGCATGGCGGAGCGCACGCTGGTCATCAATTCGATGTCCAAGAGCCATGGCATGACCGGCTGGCGCATGGGCTGGCTGACTGGCCCGGCGCAGATGATCACGCTGTTGACCAATCTCAATCTGGTGACGACCTACGGCCTGCCGGCCTTCATCTCGATCGCCTGCGCCGAGGCGCTGGAGAACCGCTATGGCGTGAAAGAGATCGCCGAACGCTATGCGGCGCGCCGCACCGTCCTGCTCGACGCCGTGCGCGGCATGAACAATGTCAGCGTGCACGGCTCGGAGGGCGGCATGTATGTCATGCTCGACATCTCCGCCGTCGAGCCCGACGACGAGAAATTCGCCTGGGCCTTTCTCGACCAGGAGAGTGTCGGCGTCATGCCGGGTTCCAGCTTCGGCAAGGCCGCTGCCGGCCACATCCGCATCAGCCTCTGCCAACCGGAACCGGTGCTTCAGGAAGCCGCAAAACGCCTGCGCCGCTTCGCATCCGGCTATCGCCGCGAGGCCGCATGACCAGAAGCATTCCCACCAAGGCCCGCGCGGTTATTATCGGCGGCGGTGTCTCCGGCTGTTCGGTCGCCTACCACCTGGCCAAGCTCGGCTGGACCGACATCGTGCTGCTGGAACGCAAGCAGCTGACCTCGGGCACGACCTGGCACGCCGCCGGCCTGATCGGCCAGCTGCGCGGCTCGCAGAACATGACGCGGCTGGCGAAATATTCGGCCGACCTCTACGTCAAGCTGGAGGCCGAAACCGAAGTCGGCACCGGCATGCGCCAGGTCGGCTCGATCACCGTGGCGCTGACTGAGGAGCGCAAGCACGAGATTTACCGGCAGGCCTCGCTCGCCCGCGCCTTCGATGTCGATGTGCGCGAGATTTCGCCTGGTGAAGTCAAGGAGATGTACCCGCATCTCAACGTGTCCGATGTGGTCGGCGCCGTGCATCTGCCGCTCGACGGCCAGTGCGATCCCGCCAACATCGCCATGGCGCTGGCCAAGGGCGCCCGCCAGCGTGGCGCCGCCATCGTCGAGAATGTGAAGGTCACCAAGGTCCACACCAAGGCCGGTCGCGTCACCGGTGTGTCGTGGGCGCAAGGCGAGGATCAGGGAACGATCGAGGCCGACATCGTCGTCAACTGCGCCGGCATGTGGGCGCGCGAGCTCGGGGCCCAGAACGGCGTCACCATCCCGCTGCATGCCTGCGAACATTTTTATCTCGTCACCGAGCCGATCCCCGGGCTCGGTCGTCTACCGGTGCTGCGCGTTCCCGATGAATGCGCCTACTACAAGGAAGACGCCGGCAAGATGATGCTCGGCGCCTTCGAGCCGGTGGCCAAGCCCTGGGGGATGGACGGCATAAGCGAGGATTTCTGCTTCGACCAGTTGCCGGAGGACATGGAGCATTTCGAGCCGATCCTCGAAATGGGCGTCAACCGCATGCCGATGCTGGCAACCGCCGGCATTCACACCTTCTTCAACGGCCCCGAAAGCTTTACCCCCGACGACCGCTACTATCTCGGCGAGGCCCCGGAACTCCGTGGCTACTGGATGGCGACCGGCTACAATTCCATCGGCATCGTCTCGTCCGGCGGCGCCGGCATGGCGCTGGCGCAGTGGATCAATGACGGCGAAGCGCCCTTCGACCTCTGGGAAGTCGACATCCGCCGCGCCCAGCCATTCCAGAAGAACCGTAGGTATCTCAAGGAGCGTGTCTCCGAAACACTCGGCCTGCTCTATGCGGATCACTTCCCCTACCGGCAGATGGCAACGTCCAGGAATGTCAGGCGCTCGCCTTTGCACGAGCATCTGAAGGCGCGCGGCGCCGTGTTCGGCGAAGTCGCCGGCTGGGAGCGCGCAAACTGGTTCGCCCGCGAGGGACAGGAGCGCGAATACCGCTATTCCTGGAAGCGGCAGAACTGGTTCGACAACCAGCGCGAGGAGCACCTGGCGGTCCGCAACAAGGTCGGCCTGTTCGACATGACCTCGTTCGGCAAGATCCGTGTCGAAGGCCGCGACGCCTGTGCCCTCCTGCAAAGGCTGTGCGCCAACGATATGGACGTGGCGCCGGGCAAGATCGTCTACACCCAGATGCTCAACCAGCGCGGCGGTATCGAAAGCGACCTAACGGTGTCGCGGCTATCTGAGACCGCCTACTTCCTCGTCGTGCCGGGCGCGACGCTGCAGCGCGATCTCGCCTGGCTGCGCCGGCATGTCGGCGACGAATTCGTCGTCATCACGGATGTCACAGCAGCTGAGGCGGTGCTCTGCCTGATGGGTCCGGATGCGCGAAAGCTGATCCAGAAGGTCAGCCCTAATGATTTCTCCAACGAGAACAATCCGTTCGGCACCTTCCAGGAGATTGAGATTGGCATGGGCCTCGCGCGCGCCCACCGCGTCACCTATGTCGGCGAACTCGGCTGGGAGCTTTATGTCTCGACCGACCAGGCGGCACACGTCTTCGAGGCAATCGACGAGGCGGGGGCGGATGTCGGCCTGAAACTTTGCGGACTGCATACGCTCGATTCCTGCCGCATCGAAAAGGCGTTTCGGCATTTCGGCCATGACATCACCAACGAGGACAATGTGCTGGAGGCCGGCCTCGGCTTTGCGGTCAAAACCGCCAAGGGCGAGTTCATCGGCCGCGATGCGGTGCTGAAGAGAAAAGAAGCCGGCCTGTCGCGCCGGCTGGTGCAGTTCCGTTTGAAAGACTCTGAACCCCTGCTCTTCCACAACGAGGCGATCCTGCGCGACGGCAAGATCGTCGGCCCGATCACATCGGGGAATTACGGCCACCATCTCGGCGGCGCGATCGGACTGGGCTATGTGCCCTGCCAGGGCGAGAGCGAGGCGGATGTGCTGGCCTCGTCCTACGAGATCGAGATCGCCGGCGAGCGTTTTGCGGCGGAAGCATCGCTGAAGCCGATGTACGATCCCAAGGCGGAACGGACGAGGATGTAGCACTTTTACCCTCCCCTTGTGGGGAGGGTCGGCTCGCAGTCGGAGCGAAGCGGCGATTGCGAGACGGGGTGGGGGTGCGCCCTACGAGGCCCCCACCCCGCTTCGCAAAAGCCGCCTTGCGGCATTTGCTGCGCGACCCTCCCCACAAGGGGGAGGGTGAAGAAGCTCAAAACCGCTCCAGCTTCGCCCGCACCTTCCCCAGAAACGCCGCCCTCGTCCTTGGCGTCGAGGCGTCCATCAGGTAGTGCGCCAGGAAAAACGTCCGGCAGCGGCGGGCGCACAGCGCGCGCATACCGCGCAGCAAGGTCTTGCGGCCGGGCTGGCCGACGACGACGCTCCACCAGGTCGGCGCGCCGCAGGTGGTGATGACGCCGACCCTGGTGACATGTGTCATCAGCGACGTGATGCGCCCCTTGCCCAGCTTGAAGGCGACATCGGTCGCCCAGACCCGGTCGAGCCAGCCCTTCAGCATGGCCGGCAGCCCGTACCACCAGGTCGGATAGATGAACAGGATCGCCTCAGCCCAGGCGAGATGCTCGAAATGCGGTTTTAGGGCCGGATCCTCCGGCGCCCGCTCATTGTAGGCGCGTCGCTCTTCGCAGCCCATCACCGGATCGAATTTCTCCGCATAGAGGTCGAGCAGCCGCACCTCCCAGCCGCGTGCCTTCAGCACATCGACGGCGGCATCTCTGATGGCGGCGCAAAAGCTTTCGGGCACCGGATGGCAATAGACCACCAGCACGCGCATCAAAAAGTATCCATCCCGGCCGCGACCTTGGCCATGAAGGCCGCGCGGGTCTTCTCGGTCGACAGGTTCATCGAATAATGCGCGAGGTAGGACACCGAGGCGCCGGGCCTGATCGTCGCGCGCAGCATCCGCTTGACCAATCTGCGTGGCGGATCGCCCATCAGCATGGCGCGGAAGCGGCTGCCGCCATAGGTGGTGACGGCGGTCAGCTTGCGGATGTTGTGGAGCGACGGCTGCGCCTTGCCGTCGGCCAATTTGAACGACACGCCGGGCAGAAACACGCGGTCGAAAAAGCCTTTCAGGATGGCCGGGAAGCCGTAGTTCCAGACGGGATATGACAGCACCAGCGCCTCGGCCTTGAGCAGCCGCTCGACATAGGGCGCGGCCGGGTCCGCAGGGCTGCGTTGGTTATGATAATCCAGCCTCTCCCCGCGCGTCAGCCTGGGGTCGAAATCCTCGGCATAGAGATCGCAATCGTCGACCTCATGGCCGGCGGCCGTCAGCCGCTCGACGATCGTGCGGTGCAGACCTGCATTGAAGCTGGTCTCCACCGGGTGTGCGTAGAGGACGAGGACTTTCATGGGGAAATACTTGCGAGGTGGGCGCGAGGCACCCCCCTCTGCCCTGCCGGGCATCTCCCCCGCAAGGGGGGAGATTGGCAGCTTCTGCGCCGCGCCTTTCCTTTCGACGTTGTAGATAGGCTAAAGCGGCGGAGCGAATAATCTCCCCCCTTGAGGGGGGTGAGAAGTGGTCGGCGAAGCCGATGGGAAGCCAATTGCTTGGCTTTCCAAACGACGAACGCCCGAAGCGGCAGCGTAGGGCCTGCGCCGGCAGGACAGAGGGGGGTGCTCAAGCTCAAACCTCTGCTCATTCTGCTTTCTGCAAACCCCTGAACAAAAAAGTCCGGCCCGAGCGATAGTCGTAATCCGGATTTTCCCAGGCGATCATCTTGCCGGGATTGAGCAGGCCTTGCGGATCGGTCTCGCGCTTGAAGGCGAGCTGGATTTCATCCGTCTGCTTCATGCCGCCCTCTTCCAGCGTGTAGCGGTGCGGGTTGAAGATCGGGCAGCCGTTCTCCTCATGCAGCCGGATGATTTCGTTGAGCCGCGCCTCGGTGGTGAATTTCACCAGCGGCAGGCCGAAGCAGGTGATGTTGCCGTCGAGGCGCACGAATTCGAGATGCGAAAAGACCTCGTTCGGAAACATCGCGTCCATCTTCTCCACCAGCGCCAGCTGGTTGGGAAACGGATAGAGCGATTGCAGATAGGTGATCGCGGGATCGACCCGCAGTGCCCTGAGCGTGGTGTGGTTCCACGCCAGTTCGAAGCCCGGCGGCAGGCCCTTTTTCTCTTCGTCCGTTGCCGCCGCCGCATTGAAGATGACTTCGCCGCCGGCGCGGCGGGTGAAGGCGAGGAACGCGTCTAGCCCATGCCGGGCAACCATGACGACGCAGATGCTTTGCCCGTCCCGGAAGAACTTCTGGTGGCGCTTGAAATAGAGCTGCGGCACGGGCGCGGCGATCGGCGTGATCAGCTTGGTCAGGATGCCGTCCTGGCGTGCCAGCGCGTTGCCGTAGCGGGCTGCCGGCATGAAAGCGTCGAAGCCGACGATCACGTCGATCCATTCATAGGCTGCAGTCAGCGGCATCTCGACCTCGGTGATGATGCCGTTGGTGCCATAGGCGTGGGTGACCTTGTGCAGGTCCTCGCCGGCGAGTTCGAGCGCCTTCGGCTCCGCCTCCATAGTGACGACGCGCAGGCGCAGCACATTGCCGAAATCACGCAGACCGCCGAAATTGATCGAGCCAACGCCGCCCGAGCCGCCGGCGATGAAGCCGCCGATCGAGGCGGTGTTGTAGGTCGACGGCGACAGCCGCAGTTCCTGCCCGGAATGCGCGCGCGTCGCTCTGTCGATGTCGGCGAGGATCGCGCCCGGCCCGGTGACGACGCGGCCCGGCGCTATGGCCTTGATCTCGTTCATCTCGGCGAGGTTCAAAACCACGCCGCCCGACAGCGGCATCGCCTGGCCGTAATTGCCGGTGCCGCTGCCGCGCGGCGTCACCGGAACGCCATGACGGTGGCAAGCGGCAAGCACGCGGATCAGTTCGGCCTCGTTCCTGGGCGTCACGATCAGGTCGCCGGTGACGTGGTCGAGCTGCTGCTTCAGCACCGGGCTGTACCAGTAGAAGTCGCGGCTCTTCTGCTGGACGATGGCCGGATTGTCGTCGAGCTTTATCCCGTCGAGATCGCGTTTGAGCGCCGAAACATCCATCATTCCACCATCAGTTCGTCGAGCTCGGCATAGTCGGGCAATTGCCTGTCGATCGCTCGGCCGTTGCGCACGACGATGCGATCCGATTCGGGCCGCGACAGCAATTCCGTCCAGCTCCGCCCTTTGAAGACGATAAAATCGGCGCTGCCACCGGCTGCCAGTGTCCCGACACCGTCGAGCCGCATCACCTTGGCCGGCGTCGCCGCCACCGTCTGCGGCCAGTCGCCGACCGGATGGTCGAAATGCAGGATGCGCGTCGCCATGCGGTAGACCTCCAGCATGTCGAGATCGCCATAGGCATAGAAAGGATCGCGGGTGTTGTCGGAGGCGACCGCGACCGCAATGCCCCTCGCCTTCATCTCATGCAGCAGCGTCACGCCGCGCCAGCGTGGCGTGGTCTGGTCGGCACGCCGGTCCTGCAGATAGAGATTGCACATTGGCAGCGACACCACCGCCAGCCGCGCCTTGGCCACCTTGTCGAGTGTATCGAGCACGTCGAGATCCGGCTGGCGCGCCAGCGAGCAGCAATGTCCCACCAGCATGTTGCCCTCAAAACCGTTCCACAGTGCCGCCTCGGCGATCTTCTTCAGCGATATCGCCGCGATGTCGTCGGTCTCGTCGGCGTGGAAATCGAGATCGAGCCCGTGCCTGTTCGCCTCGGCGAACACCTTGTCGAGAAGCTCTTCGAGATCCGGCACCATATAGGTGACGACGCCGAGCACGCCCTTGGCCGCAGCCACGCGCTTGGCCAGCCTCTCGAACCACTTTCTGTCGCGCACGCCTTCGATGCCGAGCAGGCAGGCTGCCTGCAATTCGATGCGGCCGCGCCATTTCTCCCGCATCGCCTCGAACACCGGCCAGGAGATTTCCTCCTGTGGCGGCACGCTGTCGAGATGCGTGCGCAGCGCCTTGGTGCCGTGCGCGTAGGCCGAGCGCAGCGAGAAATCCATGCGCCGCGCCACGTCCTCGGCGCTCCAGCGCGCTGCACGGTCGGCGCCGGTGGCATTGAGCGCGCCCATGAAACTGCCGTCGGGATTGGGTTTGCGCGGCCAGATATGGCCCTTGTCGATGTGGGTGTGGCAGTCGACGAAGCACGGCAGCACGATGCGGCCGGCAAGGTCGATGGCGGTGGCTGGCGCTTTTGATTTCTTGTGCGCGGCGATGGCTGAGATCTTGCCATCGGCGACCGTTATGTCGGCCAGGGCGAAGCCGTCGCTGTCGTAAGTGGCGGCAAGGCCTGATGTCAGCGACCGGTGAAGGCGGACGTTTGTGAGATGGTACGAGCCAGAGGTCGGTATCAAGGACCGCCCCCCTCTGCCCTGCCGGGCATCTCCCCCTCAAGGGGGGAGATTGGCAGCTTTTCCGACAGCACCCGTCTTCCAACATCGATAATTGGCGAAATCCCGGATGACGTCCAATCTCCCCCCTTGAGGGGGAGATGGCCGGCAGGCCAGAGGGGGGTGTTTCGCGCCAGCATCTCAATCACGTCACCCAACCCCCTACCGCTCATGCTTCAGCGCGCTCTCGTGCCAGCGGCGCAGGATGAGATGCGACACCAGCGACAGCACCAGGAAGATCAATATGCCGGTGAGCGAGATCAGGATCAGCGCCGCGAACAGCCTGGGCGCGTTGAGCCGGTAGCCGGCCTCGATGATCCGCGAGGCGAGCCCTGAGGATTGTCCCTGCGCGCCGGCGACGAACTCGGCCACCACGGCGCCGATCAGCGACAGGCCGCCGGCGATCTTCAGGCCTCCTAGAAAATACGGCATGGCCGCCGGCAGTCTGAGATAGCGCAATTGCTGCCAGCGCGTCGCGCCGTTGAGCTTGAACATGTCGCGCAGATTGCGGTCGACCGAATTGAGGCCGAGCGTGGTGTTGGACAGGATCGGGAAGAACGCGACGATCCAGGCGCAAAGCAAAAGCTTCACCGTCTGGTTGTCCACATAGATGTTGATGAGCGGGAAGACCGCCACGATCGGCGTTACCTGCAGCACGATGGCGAAGGGAAAGAACGACATCTCCACCCATTTCGATTGCGCAAACAGCACCGCCAGTCCGACGCCGCCGACCACTGCAAGCAACAGACTGAGGAAGGTTATGCGCAACGTGACCAGCAGCGCGGAGAACAGGAGCCCGGCATCGCTATAGAGCGTCCACAGCACCACGCCGGGGCGCGGCAGAATATATTGCGGGATCGCGTTCCACACGCAGATGCGGTCCCACAGCCAGATCGCCAGGATCATGATCGCCAAAGGCAGGACCCACCGGCCGATCCGCTCCAGCCGCTCCTGGCGTACGCGGCCGGCCTCTTCCGCGTCGAGCGTTGCGGCATTCTGATCAATGGCCGTCATGGTGCGGTCCGGCTGATGTGTTGATGGCGTTGACCAGGATGTCCGAGGCCTGGCGGCAGAGCGCGGCATAGTCGGGCGAGGTGCGAAACACCTCGTCGCGTGGATAGGCGGCATCGATTGCCAACTCGGCATGGACGCGGCCCGGCCGCGCCGCCATGACGACGACGCGGTTTGACAGGAACACGCTTTCGAAGACGCTGTGGGTGACGAAGACGACGGTGAAGCGCTCGTCCTGCCACAGCTCCAGAAGGTCGTTGTTGAGCTTGAAGCGGGTGATCTCGTCGAGTGCCGCGAACGGCTCGTCCATCAACAGAATGCGCGGCTTCGTCACCATCGCGCGTGCGATCGAGACGCGCATCTTCATGCCGCCGGAAAGTTCGCGCGGCACGGCGTTTTCGAAACCGGTCAGGTGCACCCGCTCCAGCATCTCCATCACCACCGGCGCCGCCTTGGCACGCGACACGCCTTTCAGCCTGAGCGGCAACCAGACATTGTCGAAGACATCGGCCCAGGGCAGCAGCGTCGGTTCCTGGAAGACGAAGCCGATATTGGCGCGGTCGATCGAACCGCCCCAGTCGAGTTGACCGGATGTCGGCGTCGACAGGCCCGCGATCAGCCTCAACGCCGTCGACTTGCCGCAGCCGGACGGCCCGAGCAGGCTGACAAAATCGCCCTCGCGGATGGCGAGATCGACGTCGCTCAATGCAGTCACGCCATTGGAAAACACCTTGCCGACATGGCGCAGCGTCAGCAGCATCGGGCCTTCACCCGATGCCGTCATGGGCGCCTGCGCCATCTTTTCCAGCTTCACGATTACTTCTTCAGCTCGATTCCGACACCTTTGTTGATGAAGGCCAGCGTATAGGCCTTCTTGATATCGATGCCCTCGGGCGTGACCTTGGCCTTGACCATCTTGTCATAAAAGCTCTTGATCCGGTCTTCGTTCATGGCGCCGATGCCGAGCTTTTCGGTGTCGCCGGAATCGGCCAGGCCGAACTTCTTCATCTGCTCGATCGAGAAGGCAATCTGCTCGTCGCTCATGTCGGGATTGTCTTTCTTGATCATCTCGTTGGCGGCCTTGTTGTCGCCGTAGAGGTAGTTGTACCAGCCCTTGGCCGAGCCATCGACGAAGCACTGGACCACCTCCGGCCGCTTGTCGATCGTGTCCTGCATCACCTCGATCGTCGTCGAATAGGTGTCCCAGCCATAGTCGGCCAGCAGGAACTGGTTGGGCACGAAGCCGCCTTCCTTCTTGACCGCAAAAGGCTCCGAGGTGACGTAACCCTGCTGGATCGACTTCTTGTTGGCTAGGAATGGAGCGGTGTTGTAGGTGTAGGGCACGCGCTTGGCGGCATCGAAACCGAGTTCGATGACCATCCACTGGAAGAAGGTCTGGACGCCCTCGTCGCCGAGAATGTACTGGTCGGCGTTCTTCAAATCCTCCCACTTGTCCAGCCCCTGCCCCGGGTGGGACATGATGACTTGAGGGTCCTTCTGGAAATCGGCGGCGACGACGCGCATCGGGATGCCCTGCTGGACGGCGTCGAAGGCCGACAGCAGATTGCCGCCCATGTAGAAATCGAGCTTGCCGGCCAGCAGCAGCGGCCGCCCGCTGACCTGCGGACCTCCCTGCGAAATCGTCACGTCGAGGCCACATGCAGCGTAGGTGCCGTCGGCGACGGCCTGGTAGTAGCCGCCATGCTCGGGCTCGGCCAGCCAGTTGGTGCCGAAGGTGACCTTCTCGTTTGCTGCCGCGCCGAACGTGCCGGCTCCAAGCAGCGCGACCGCAAGCGCTGAAATCTTCTGTTTTCCGTACATCGACACCACCCTTTGTTGGCTCCGGAGCGTCACGCGCCGGGCTCGACACCATTGATCCAAGAAGCAAGACACATGCCACCGCCCAGGCCGCCTGCTTGCGCGGCAGTCACTGCCAACACCGGACGGGTCATGCTGTGCGGGAGGCATCGTGCCTATTTTTTGGACGCCTGTCCACAATCGCCCTTGTGCCATGCACCACATCTTGAACGTACTATCGGTCACGTCTTAGGCTGGTCTCGCAGACAGGAGATTGCCATGTTCAGATACCTCGCGCCGAAGTCGATCAAGCCGCCTTTCGCCCGCTACAGCCACGGCGTCGAGGTGCCGCCAGGCAAGCGGCTGGTTCTGTGCTCCGGCCAGGTCGCCATCACGGCGGACGACCAGATCCCCGAGGATGCCGGCGCGCAGGCCGAGCTCTGCTTTCAAAACATAGCGACGATTCTAGCTGAAGCCGGGCTGGGGCTAGGCGACATCGTGCGCATAAACGCCTACGTCACCGACCGCGCCTTTCTGCGGCCCTATATGGACGTCCGCGACCGGTTGTTTGCCAGCCCCGCGCCCGCCTCGACGCTGATGATCGTGTCAGGCTTTGCGCGGCCGGAGTTCAAGGTCGAGGTCGAGGCGATTGCGGCTGGGTGATCGACAGGCGACGTTTGGCACGCTAGGTCTCCCTCACAGTCAAGAGGCATGACATGACCGTTGCAAACAGACGCATGTGGTGGGGCGACTACCGGACCACCGAATACGCCGCGATCGATCCGGAGGCGACGATTGCCGTGCTGCCGGTGGCGGCGATCGAGCAGCACGGCCCGCATCTGCCTGTATCAACCGACACCTCGATCATGAATGGCATGCTGGAGACGGTCATCGCCCGCCTGCCCGGCGATCTCGACATCCGCATCCTGCCGGTCCAAACGGTCGGCAAGTCGAACGAGCATCTGCAGGCGCCGGGCACGCTCACCCTGCCGGCGGCCACCCTGGTCGATGCCTGGACCGAGCTTGGCCTGTCCGTTGCCCGCGCAGGCGTAAGGAAACTGATCGTCGTCAACTCGCATGGCGGCAATGAAGAGATCATGGGCATCGTCACGCGCGAGCTGCGCGTGCGTGAGAGGATGCTGGCGGTGAAGACCAGCTGGCAGCGCTTCGGCCGCCCCGCCGGCATGTACACCGAGCTGGAAGACCGCCATGGCATCCATGGCGGCGACGTCGAGACCTCGTTGATGCTGCATTTTCGCCCGGAGTTAGTCGACATGGCCAAGGCCGACAATTTCGCCTCCAAGGTCGCCCGCGCCGAAACTGAATTTGCGCTGCTGCGCCACACCGGAACGCACGCTTTCGCCTGGATCGCTGGGGATCTCAACCCCAACGGCGTGGTCGGCGATGCCAGCATTGCCACGGCCGAGAAAGGCCGACTGACGGCGGAGCATCAGGCCGACGGCTTCATCACCCTGTTGAAGGATGTGCGCAAGGCGAAGCTTGCCGACTGGCTGGCATAGCGGGCCGCCTTAGCCGTCGATCTTCAACACGAAAGGCGTACCCTCAAAAGCATCGGCGCCGCGTCCGATCGCCTCGATCGCTTCGATCATGCGGCCTTGTCGTGAGAGAAGAGCATCCGCGACGGCGATCAACCGTGGATTGGGTGTCGCCGAGGGCGAAAGCTTCCGCAATGTCCGCGCAAGTTCGACTTCGTCGCGCTTCGGGGCGAGCGCCGCCGCAATGATATAGGCCGAGGCGGTCGAGCGGCTGATGCCGGCATAGCAATGGACGACCATGGGTTTGGCGCGGTCCCATTTCCGGGCGAAATCGAGCAGATTGCGCACATGGCCTTCGCCGGGCATGGTCATGCCGTCCTGCGCCACCGCGATGTCGTGCATGACCAGATGCAGGTGGTTTTCCCTCGCGATTGAGGCCGGCCGCGTCACCTCGGTGCCGGCAGCGAGCAGCGACAGCACGCGCTCGGCGCCGCTTTTGGCCACCGTCTCCTCAAGCTTTGCCAGCGAACAGATATGGATCATGGCGCGATCTCCTTCGACCCATCGTCGCGCCGTGCGCCCCAGTCGGCAAGCGCCGATTCAAGCCGCTGCCATTCCTCCTGACTTCCAGGCAGCCCCGCGCGGAGCACCTGAGGACGCTCGGAAAAATGCCTGAGCAATATGCCGCGCTCACCGAGCGTCGAAAACAGCCCGGCCGCGTCCGGCATCTGAAGATAGCGGAACAGCGTCGTGCCGCCGGCGACAGCAACGCCAAAGCGCGAAAGCAGCGCATCGAGCCGCGCCGCATCCTGCGCCAGCCGCCGCCGCATGTCGGCCTGCCAGCCGCTGTCGGCAAGCGCGCGGATGCCGTATTCGAGCGCTGGGCCGGCGACCGCCCAAGGGCCGAATTGCGTTTCAAGCCTTTCGACCGTCACCGCATCGGAAAGTGCGAAGCCGAGCCGCAGGCCGGCGAGACCGAAGAACTTGCCAAACGAGCGCAGCACGACGATGCCGCCCCGCCCGACATCGCCGGCCAGGCTTTCCGCGTGCGGGCCGACATCCATGAAGGCTTCGTCGACGACCAGCAGACCGCCTATGGCGCGCAATGTCTCGGCAAGCCGAAGCAGCCTTTCCCGCGACACGACTCGCCCGTCGGGATTGTTGGGATTGACGACGATGGCAATTTCGGCTCCGGCAAGCGCCTCGAAATCGTCGACCTCCGCCACCGCATGGCCGGCAATCGCGGCGGCCCTGGCATGCTCGGCATAGGTCGGCCCGAGCACCAGCGCCTTGCCGGGGCTGACCAGCGAGGCGACGCGCGGCAGCAGGATCTGCGTGCCCGGGGCGACCGTCACATTCTCGGCCGAAGGCGCGCCATAGGCGCCGGCCGCGACCCTGGCCAGTTCACGCAGGCGCGCGGCCTCCGGCAATCGTGACAGGGCGGTGGCGGGCAGCTCGAAAAGCGGGTAGGAGTGCGGATTGATACCTGTCGAAAGATCGACGAAAGGCTGTGGCGCGTGAGGGAAGAGCGCGCTCGCCCGGCCAAGGGATCCACCGTGATCCACCGCAGCAATCGCTCCATCAGAAAGCTTCATGTCGGTCCTGATCGCTTTCCTGTCGCTGGCCATCGAACGCATCCTGGGGTACCCGGACTGGCTGTTCCGTGCCGCCGGCCATCCCGTCACCTGGTTCGGCAGGCTGATAGCCTTTCTCGACCTCAGGCTCAACCGCGCCACTGATTCCGACGCATTGCGTCGCCGCCGGGGCGTGCACGCCCTGCTGGTCATTGTGCTGGCGCCGGCGGCGATTGCCTTCATTGTGCAAATCCTGCTCTGGCAGCTCTTTCCCGCCGGCATGATCATCACCGCCATCCTGGCGTCGTCGCTGCTGTCGCAAAAGAGCCTCACCGAGCATGTCGAAGCGGTGGCCGACGCGCTCGATACCGGCGGGCTGGCGCTCGGCCGCATTGCGGTTGCGCGCATTGTCGGCCGCGATCCCGAAAAGCTCGACCATGCCGGCGTCAGCCGCGCCGCGATCGAAAGCCTGGCCGAGAATTTCTCCGACGGCATTGTCGCGCCCGCCTTCTGGACCGGCGTCTGCGGGCTGGCCGGCGGCGTCGCCTACAAGGCCGCCAACACCGCCGATTCGATGATCGGCCACCGCACCCCGCGCCACGAGGCTTTTGGCCGCGCGGCAGCACTTTTCGACGACTGGATCAACCTGCCGGCCTCGCGGCTGACGGCACTGCTGATCATTGCCGCTGCCTTTCTTGTTGACGGCGCCGATCCCCGCAATGCTTGGGAAGCGGTACGGCGCGACGCGAAAAAACACCGTTCGCCCAATGCCGGCTGGCCGGAAGCGGCGATGGCGGGTGCGCTTGGCCTGGCGCTCGCCGGCCCGCGTACCTACGGCGGCGTTGTCGTCGAGGATGCGTTCATGGGCGAAGGCGGCCGCCGCGAGGCGGAGAGCCTGGACATCAGGCGGGCGCTGAAGCTTTACCACGTCGCGGATTATCTGCTGATTGGGCTGTTCGGATTGCTGTCGGCGGTCGTCATGGAAATCTTGGTCTCGCAGTAAAGAAGCCGCCTGACTCACCAAGAGACACGGACTTCCTTCGCGTTTGGATCCACAGCTTCGCCAAATCTTTTGATCGCGTAGCCGCCAGCGGCCACAGCCGAGGATTTCAGCACAGGCTCAATCACAAGGAAAAGCTTCTCGGCGTCTGGCCCGTACAGATAGAGGGTGCATTTGCCCCCACCAAACTCGTCACCATCAAATTCGCCGACATGCGCATTTGAAACAGCTTTTTCCAACCGATCCTCCAGAACTTGGACCGATTGCCGCTCTTCCGGCGCCCCGAACTGACCGCCGCTCAGAAGAAGGTAGACAATCACGGCTTGTTCCAACGGTGATCTCCCGAAGTTAGACCTTCAAAACTCGATCCCTTGCTGCGCTTTCACGCCCGCCGAAAAGTGATGTTTCGTCACGCCCATCTCCGTCACCAGATCCGCCGCCTCGACCAGCGCCGGCTTGGCGTTGCGGCCGGTGACGACGACATGCAAGCCTTCGCGCCGCGCCTTCAGCCCCGCCACCACTTTGTCGAGATCGAGATAGTCGTAGCGCAGCGCGATGTTCAGTTCGTCGAGCACAACCAGGTTGATCGAGGGATCGGCGATTAGCTCCAGCGCCTTGGCCCAGGCCGCTTCGGCCGCGGCGATGTCGCGCTTCAGATCCTGCGTTTCCCAGGTAAACCCCTCGCCCATCGCGTGCCAGACGACACGGTCGCCGAATGCCGCGAAAGCATCCTTTTCACCGGTGTGCCATTTGCCCTTGATGAACTGGACGATGCCGACGCGCTTGCCGTAGCCGAGCATGCGCAGCGCCAGCCCGAAGGCGGCGGTGGTCTTGCCCTTGCCGGGGCCGGTGTTGACGATCAGCAGCCCCTTCTCGACCGTCTTTTCCGCGACCTCGGCGTCCTGCACCGCCTTGCGCTTGGCCATCTTGGCGCGATGGCGTTCCTCGTCTTTTGCGTCAATATCGGTCATTATTTCACCTTGAGCGGCAGCCCCGCCACCATCAGAAGCACCATATCAGCTACCGCCGCGACCTGCTGGTTGAGCCGGCCGGCGGCGTCGCGGAACCGGCGTGCCAGCGCATTGTCGGGCACGATGCCTTGTCCGACTTCGTTGGAGACCACGAACCACGGTCCGCGCGGCCGCGACAGCACGTCGGCCAGCCGCAGGCACTCCCCCTCCAGATCATGATCGGCCAGCATATGATTGGTCAGCCACAGCGTCAGGCAATCGACGAGCACCGGCTGGTTGTCCGGCAAGGCTTCGAGCGCGCCGGCAAGATCGAGCGGCGCATCGATGGCCGCCCATCCCTCGCCGCGGCGCGAGCGGTGCTGCGCGATGCGCTCGCGCATTTCGCCGTCATAGGCTTGCGCGGTGGCGATATAGGCCCATGGCGGCGGCAACGCCGTCGCCAAAGTTTCGGCATGCGCGCTCTTTCCGGAGCGCGCACCGCCGCTGGTGAAGGTCAAACTGGGCTCAGGCAAAGCTGTCGCGCCGGCGGGTCGCGGTGCCGGGGAAGCGCGCGTGGCCTATGC
>NZ_JAMYMJ010000040.1:0-56788 GCF_040318435.1 Mesorhizobium sp. M1143
CCCCGCCTCGCATCGGGGCCGTGGCCCCCCCGGGGAGGCGCGCACCGCGCCGGGCCCTGTCGGGGGTTGGCGTCGGGGGGCCCCGCGCGCCGCCGATGCCTCAACAGAAGTTCGAATTCCTGGAGCCTGACGTGAAGCGTCTGTTCAAGACCTATCTCGAAAAGCCGGAGCTGGCCGGTCTGATCCTGCTCTTGCTGCTGATCATCGTGTTCCAGATCCGCTCGCATGGCGTGTTCCTCAACCAGGACAATCTTCGCGGCATTCTCGGCATCCTGCCGGAGGCCGGCCTTGTTGCCATCGGCGTCACCATCCTGATGATCAGTGGCGAGTTCGACCTCTCCGTCGGCTCGGTGTTCGCGCTGATGCCGATGACGATGGCGGTGCTGATGGTGCACGACGCCCCGTTCCCGCTGGCGCTGCTCGCCGGACTGCTTGTCGCAGCCGCCATCGGCTTCATCAACGGCTACATCACCATCCGCTTCGCCATACCGAGCTTCATCACCACGCTCGGCATGCTGTTCATGGCGCGCTCGCTCACCGTCGTCGTTTCGGGCGGCTTCCCGCCGCTGCTGCCTGCCGACCTGCCGAACTGGCTGTTCACATCCTTCGTGGGCCCCGGCAACATGTTCCGCATGTCCTTCCTCTGGTTTGCCGGCATTGCGGTGCTGACCTCGCTGATGCTTTCGCGCACCAATTTCGGCAACTGGATCAAGGCCACCGGCGGCTTCCCGCCGGCCGCCGCCGCGATGGGGATCCCGACCACCAGGGTCAAGATCATCTGTTTCATGCTCTGTTCGATGCTCTCCGGCTTCGCCGGCATGCTGCAAGTGCTGCGGCTGGGCTCGCCCTTGCCTTCGATCGGCGAGGGCATGGAACTGCAGGCGGTGGCGTCCGCCGTCATTGGCGGCGCTTCGCTCGCCGGCGGTATCGGCACCGTGATGGGCGGCATCATCGGCACGACGCTTATCCGCGTCATCGATAACGGCCTCGTGCTCAGCCATGTCGACGCCAACTGGTTCAAGTTTGCCATCGGCTTCCTGACCATATTCGCCGTCGTCGCCAATGCTTGGATGCGCAAGCGCGCCAAGGCCATCAAGATGGAGGATTGAGCGATGGCCGACGCGATCATCTCCGTGCACAACCTTCACAAATGGTATTCCGGCGTCCATGCGCTGAAAGGGGTGACGCTCGACTTCACCCGGGGCGAGGCGCTTGGCCTGGTCGGCGACAATGGCGCCGGCAAATCGACCCTCATCAACATCCTCTCCGGCGTCCACACGGCGGACCAGGGCGAGATCAAGGTCGAGGGCAGGACTGTCCGCATCGCCAAGCCGCGCGATGCGATGGATCTCGGCATCGAGACGATCTACCAGTACAATTCCATGGTACCGACCATGTCGATCGCCAGGAACCTGTTCATCGGCCGCGAGCCGACCCGGTTTTCGGTCTTCGGCGTCGGCTTGCTCGATCAGAAGAAGATGGCCAGCGAAAGCATCCGCGCGATTGCCAATGTCGATCTGCACCTGCGCTCGCCGGATGCCCTTGTCGGCGAGCTTTCCGGCGGCCAGCGGCAGGGCGTCGCCATCGCCCGGGCAATGCATTTCAAGTCGAAGGTGATGATCCTCGACGAGCCGACCAACCATCTCTCCGTCAAGGAGACGAGGAAGGTGATCGGCTTCGTGCGTGGCCTGAAAGAGCAAGGCATCACCGGCGTCTTCATCAGCCACAACATGCATCATGTCTTCGAATGCTGCGACCGCGTCGTGGCGATGGCGCGCGGCGAAATCGTGCTGGACAAGCGGGTCGCGGAGACCTCGATCGATGAAGTCCACGGCGTTCTGTAAGAGGTGGCGGCAATGAAAGCCCTTGCCGATCGCGTCGTGCTTCTGACCGGCGGCCTTGGCTCGCTCGGCCGTGCCCAGGCGGTGACGCTGGCGCGGGCCGGCGCGCGCGTGCTGGTGCTCGATCGCCCCAATAGCGAAGACGGGCCAGGGATTGCCTCGGAAATGGCCGCGCAGACAGGCGGCAACGTCGCCTTTGTCGGCTGCGACCTCAACCGGCTTGCGGAGGCGGAGGCTACGGTGGCGGCGCTGGCGGCGAGGGAAGGGGGCATCGACGTCTTGATCAACAACGCTGCCCTGATCATCAACCGGCCGTTCGAAGAATTCTCGCTGACCGAGTATGAGGATCAGATCCGTGTCAACTCTTCGGCCGCCTTCGCCTTGGCGCGGGCCTGCGCGCCGGCGATGAAGGCGAAGGCCTATGGCAAGATCGTCAATTTCTGCTCCATCACGCTCAACGGCCGCTGGGACGGCTACGTGCCCTATGTCGCGTCCAAGGGCGCGATGCTGGGTCTGACCAAATCGCTGGCGCGGGAGCTTGGGCCGCACGGCGTCCGGGTCAACGCCGTGTCCCCGGGCGCGGTTGTTTCGGAGGCCGAGGCGCGGGTGTTCGGCGACCGGCTGGCGCAATACAACGAGTGGATCCTGGAGAACCAGGGTCTCAAGATGCGCATCGAGCCGCATCACGTTGCCGATCTCGTACTGTTCCTCGCATCGCCCACCTCGGACATGATCAGCGGCCAGAACATCGCCATCGACGGCGGTTGGTAAGGGATGGCCGGCCTCCTGGAACTGCGCGACGACCGCGCCCGTCTGGTCCTGGCGCCGCAAAAGGGCGCGGCGATCGCCCGCTTCGACGCACTGGTCTGCGGCGCAACGGTGCCGCTGCTCCGCCTCGACGATGGCACCGGCGCCTCCGGCTGCCAGCTTCTGGTTCCCTGGTCGAACCGCATCTCAGGCGGCGGTTTCGCCTTCGACGGCCGCTTCCATGCGATCGGGCCGAACGTGCCGGGGGAGGCCTTTCCAATCCATGGCGACGGCTTCCAGAGGGAGTGGCGGATTGCCAGCCACAGCGCCACCGAGGCGGAACTGGTCCTCGACGCCGGTGAAATCGGCCCCTACCGATATACGGCGCGGGTCGCCTATGCGCTGCATGACGGAGCCTTGGATGCCACGCTCACGGTGGAGAATCGCACCGGCATTCGCCTGCCTTACGGGCTCGGCTTTCATCCGTGGTTCCCGCGCAGCGCCGGAACGACGCTCGAGGCGAAGGCGGCGCGGGTCTGGCTGGAGGACAAGCATCATCTGCCGGTCGGCGTGGCGCCGGTGGCCGATTACCCCGCGTGGAATTTCTCGAACGCCTCCCTGTTGCCGCGGAGCTGGGTCAACAACGCCTTCGACGGCTGGGACCGCCGCGCCAGGATCACCCGGCCCGAGGACAGGATCGCCATCTCGCTCACCGCCTCGCCATTGCTCGACGTCTTCATCCTCTATTCGCCGTCGCAGGATGCCGATTTCTTCTGCTTCGAGCCGGTGTCGCATACCGTCGATGCGCATCACGGCAAAGGGCTGACCCCGCTTGAGCACGGCGCTACGCTGAGTGCAAACATGCGCCTCGATTGGCGTTCCGCTGCTTCGCTCTGATGCGTCATGTGCACACCCACTCGCGGATCTTGCATTTTTGTCCGTTCCGCTCGCACGCCTGCAGTGTCAGGTCTTCGGCATCCCGGCGTGTTTGCGCCGTCTCGGCGCCCCAACTGGTCAGCCGCCCTTCCGGCTTCTCGCCTACGGCGAGGGCGCCGCAATGCTTGTAGGGAAAGCCGGTATTGTCGTCATCGTCCCAATGGCGATGATTGCGGAATACGCTGACCACGGCGCAGCTGCCGCCGCCGGCGTTCTGGCAATGCTTCAGCGCGATGTCCATCGCCTCCTGCCGCTTGTCGGCGCCCCAAAAGAAGCCGTGCTTCTCGTCGGGGCTCGAATAGGCGATCGCCGCCCAGATGCCTCTCTCCTCCTGGGCCGGCGGCTCGGGCACGTCCGCCGCCGGGGCGAGGTCCGCCGCGCCCAGCCGCCCGGCGCAAAGCAACAGCATGCCGATCGCCGCAATGGCGGAATTCACCCTCATTGTACGCCTCCTTGTTTACCTGCTGCCGAGGCCACGGAAATGACGACGCAGCTGTTGCCGGTTGGCAGCAGCATCGCGTTGCCCCCTCCATTGGCCAGTTCATAGACGCTGATTTGTCCAAGATTGTTGGCGAGCTTGCTGTCTTTCGGAAGCAGGGCCGGAACATCGGCGCAATTGGCCGCGAATGGCGCCACCCTGACCATCGTACCTTCGCAAACGGATGCGGTGGGTGCCGCGAACACCAGACCTGCCGCCGGGCCGCTGTAGCCCTGTGTAGCGTAGTTCATGCCGACCAAGGCTTCCACGAGGTGTTTGTCGGGGGCCTCGTTGTTCCAGATCGACTGGACGCTGTACGTCGTGCCGGTCGTCAGCATCTGCCCAAGGGCTGGGAAAATGTTGGAACAAGACTGCAAGCCTGCCTCTTTGGCGTGTTGCAGAAATGGCGTCTCGGCCAGGGCCGGATTGGGCTGGTTGGTCTCCGCGACCGCCGGCTGCGGCAGTAAATTGTGGAGCAGGTCGTAGCGCATGGCCGCGAAGCCGGCCGTGGCGACGACGGCAATGGCGAGCAACGAGAAGACAGCGGTCCTCGCGCGGTTTCGTTGCGGTCTGCTCCGGTCTTCGATGCCGACCCGGACAGCATCCTTTCCCTGGTTGCGGGACATTATCCGGTCATGGATCGATTGCTGGTTCATCGCGATTGCCTCGTCAATTGATCGCCGCAACGGCCGCGGCCAAGCCCTTGAGGGTCGCGGTTACGTTGATCGTCCTGCCATCCGTGGTCGGGAAGGAGATGACGGATGCCGCGGCCTTCGAAATCTGTTCGCGCATGATCGGACCAACCGGCAGCATGCCGACGCAGACGGCCTGATTGCATCCGTCGAGTTGAATTTTTATCGGCTCCTTGCGCCCCTCGAATGTCAGCGAGACAGGAGCGTCGCTCTTGGCGATCGGCGGGGCGCGCAAGATCATGTAGGGGTTGCCTTCCTTGGTGGCGGCAAGCGACCAGCTGAACGCAACCTGTCCTGCCTGGTCCTCGATGATCTGGGTGACATTGCAGACCTTTTGGCGCGCCTTCAGGTTCTCGTCGCAGATCAGCGTCCAGTTCTCGAACGGACGGGTGGTCCGTTGATATTCGCCAAGCTTGGCATCCGCAGGGATCGCTACGTCGGAAGGTTTTACCCTGTAGCCGGAAGGGATTGCTTCCTGCCCGGCCGCTAACGGGCCGGACAGGAGCATTGACGTCATGGATATCGCGACAGCAAGGACTGCCTGCCTGATCATGGCCGGGCTCTAGTTCAGCGTAAGGCTGACGCCCGCGCCGACACCCCAGTGTCCGCCTGCCGTCGTACCGGACAGGTTCGCTCGAACACGTCCTTCCTCGCTGGTGTAGCCGGCGCCGAAGGCCAGGGCGCCTTCACCGCGCCAATAGCCTCCGCCGGCGGCCACGCTCAGCTTGCCGGGACGATCGTCGTAGCGCAGCGAGCCGGCCGCCAAGCCGATTGCCGCAGCCTGGCGCGCCTCGCCCCTGACCTCTCCCATGTCCATGTTGAGCTGGCTGAGTTTGGAGTCCGCATACGCATTGGCTTGCTGCAGCGTGGTGGCCGCCACCTGGTTGGTGTAGTTCTTCGAATTGTCTAGGTTGAGTGCTAACCCGCTGTTGAACTGCTGAACATTGACCGCATCGGTGTTGGCAACGCCCGGCCCGACATTGTGGATGACCACCGGCGTGTTCGGGTCGCCGCCGGCAAGGGTAATCGAGTTGGACTCGTTGCCGTTCCCGTCCTTGTCGTACTGGACGGCGAACTGATTCAGGTCGCCGACGCTACCCTGCATGGCTTCGACCGCCTGGTTGGTGGCGAAGAGCTGGCTGCCGTTGATGGCGTCGGTGGAGGTGCCGCTGATCCGGCCCGCCGCGACATTGGTGACGGTGCGCTCGTTGCCGACGGTGCCGACGCTGACCGTGCTGGTCGGAGCTGTTCCGGCGAAGGTATAGGCAACGCCGTTGATCGTGGTGCCGGTGGTGGCGACCGCCGCCGCCGTCGTCGAGCCCGCGCCGAGCGCGACGCTGCCCGGCTCGTTGGCCTTTGCGCCGGCGCCGAGCGCCACCGCCTGCGCTCCGTTGGTGGTCGCGTTGGTGCCGAGGGCGATGCTGTCGGCCTGGTTGACCGTCGAATTCTGGCCGATCGCGATGCCTCCCGGCGCCGTCTGCTGCACGATGGCGCCGTTGCCGATGCCGATGCCATTGTCGCCATTGACGGTGGTGCGCGGACCGACCGCAACCGAATCGACGCCGACCGCGAGCGAATCCGCTGCCGTCGAATTGGCATGGAAGTACAGGCTCCCCGTCACCGCGAACGAGCTCAGCGCGCCCTTCAACTGGCGAAGCGTGACCGCGTCCTGGTCCTGCGTGCCGTCGGCCACGTTGATGATCTGGCGATAGGAGGTGGAGGTGCCGACCGAGACGGCGCCGAGCAGGCTCATGTCCGCGGTGTTGTAGGGAATGAGGCCGGTGCCGGAGAGGATCGATCCCGATACGGGCGCGACCGCCCGATCCGAAACCGAGCCGGCGCCAAGCGCCACGCCGCCGATGACGCTGGCCTGGGTGTCGCGGCCGAGCGCCAGCGCATTGTCGGCGCTCGCGGTCGCCTGGTAGCCCAGGGCGGAAGAGCCGATCCCTTGCGCGAAGGAGTCCGCGACGGCAAGCGTCCTGTCGTTGGTGCGCACATAGCGGATGCCGTCGCCATTGGCGTCGGTGTAGGCCAGCGAGGTGTCGCCGGCAATATTGCTGATCGAATTGCCGAGATTGGTGATGTCAGCAGTATTGGCGGCGATATCGGTGGTGTTCTGCGTCACCTGCTGGTTGGTCGCAAACAGCTGCGAGCCGTTGACCGCATCGGTCGAGGAGTTGCTCAACTGCCCGGCCGCGACGTTCTGGATCTGGCGTTCGGCGCCCACCGAGCCGACCGAGAATGCACCCGCGGGCGTCGCGCCGGCGAAGGTGTAGGCAACGCCGCCGATCGTGGTGCCGCCGACCGCCGTGGTCACGGTCGACACCGCATTCGCGCCGATCGCAACGTCGCCGGCATTGTTGGCCACGGCATTCGGGCCGACCGCAACGGAATCCGTCCCCAGGGCCTGGGAATCCGCCAGCGTCGAATTGGCATGGAAATACTTGATGCCGCCGCCGGTGCTGATGCTGTTGATTGTGTTGCCGAGATTGGTGATGTCGGCGGTGTTGGCGGCGATGTCGGTCGTATTCTGCGTCACCTGCTGGTTGGTGGCGAAGAGCTGCGAGCCGTTGATCGCGTCGGTCGACGAATTGCTGAGCCGGCCCGCCGCGACATTGGTGATGGTGCGTTCCGCGCCGACCGCGCCGACGCTGACGGTGCTTGCCGGCGTCGTGCCGGCGAAGTTGTAGGCGACGCCGCCGATCGTCGTGCCGGCGGTGCCGACCGCCGCGGCGGTTACCGAGCCCGAGCCGAGCGCCACGTCGCCGGCGTTGCTGGCGTTGGCGAGGGCGCCCAGCGCGATTGCATTCTGGGCGCCGGCATTCGCTCCTACGCCGAGAGCGGTCGCTTGAAAGGCGGTTGCAAACGCGTTCTGGCCGATCGCGGTGCTGGACGTGGCTGTGGCATTGGCGTTGGCACCGACGGCGGTGCTGTATTGGCCCGAGGCCTTGGAGATGTATCCCATCGCCGTTGCGTCAAGCGCCGATGCGACGGCGCCGCTGCCGAAGGCCGAGGCGTTGGCGTCGGAGGCGCTCGAATTGGTGCCGGCCGCGATGGCGTTTGTCCCCGTCGCGGTCGCGACTGGTCCGATAGCAACGGAGTCCGTGCCCGTTGCGGACGAGTCCGCCGCCGTCGAATTGGCGTGGAAATACTTGATGCCGCCACCGGTGCTGATGCTGTTGATCGTGTTGCCGAGATTGGTGATGTCGGCGGTGTTGGCAGCGATGGCCGTCGTGTTCTGCGTCACCTGCTGGTTGGTGGCGAAGAGCTGCGAGCCATTGATGGCGTCGGTCGACGAATTGCTGAGCCGGCCCGCCGCGACATTGGTGATGGTCCGCTCCGCGCCGAGCGCGCCGACGCTGACAGTGCTCGTCGGCGTCGTGCCGGCGAAGCTGTAGGCCGTGCCGCCAATCGTCGCGCCGCTGGTGCCGACCGCCGTCGCGGTCACCGAGCCCGAACCGAGCGCTACGTCGCCGGAGCTTGCCGTCGCCGTCGCGCCGTTGCCCAGCGCGACATTGCCGGCAAGGCCGGCTGCACCCGCCGTCGAGCCATTGCCCAGCGCCACGGAGCCTTGCCCGACGGCCTTGTTGTTGTTGCCGATGGCAACCGCGCCTGCGGCCTGGTTTGCGGCTGTGGCGGTTGCCGTGCCGTCGCTGTTGGCGATGTTGTTGGCGCCGCCGGTGAAGGCGCCGGTGCCGCTTGCATAGCTCGGATCGCCGATGGAGACCGCGCCGTTGCCGTAAGCCGTGTTGCCCGAACCGATGGAGACGGCCTTGCCGCCGGTTGCCACCGCATTGGTGCCCAAGGCGACCGCTTCGGCCGAATCCGCCTTGGCGTTGTTGCCCACGGCGATGGCGCTCGTGGCGCTGGCGGTGGAGAGGGCGCCCAGCGCAACCGCATTCTGGGCGCCGGCATTCGCTCCTACGCCGAAAGCGGATGCTTGAACGCCGGTTGCAAACGCGTTCTGGCCGATCGCCGTGCTGGACGTGGCGGTGGCGTTTGCGTTGGCGCCGACGGCGGTGCTGTATTGGCCCGAGGCCTTGGATATGTACCCCATCGCCGTTGCGTCAAGCGCCGACGCGATGGCCTCACGTCCTACGGCAGCGGAATCGGCGCCGCTGGCGACAGTTCCCCAGCCTACGGCGGTCGCATAGTTGTTGCTGGCCGTGGAACTGGTGCCTAGAGCAGTGGCATTCCCTCCCGAAGCGACGGACAACGTGCCCAAGGCGTTGGAGCCGGCTCCAGTGGCATTAGCCTGAACGCCGAGTGCAACGGAATTGACACCGCTCGAGATCGTGCCTTGGCCCAACGCCATCGCGCCACCCGCTCCTGTAGCCTTCGCATTCAGGCCAATGGCAACCGCGTATTGCGCCGACGAAACGGACGAACGTCCCATCGCAATGGCATCGACCTGGGATGCTGTCACATCTGTGCCTATGCCGACCGCGCCTTGGGCCAGCGCTCCCGTTCCGGCCGCGGTACGTGAGCCGAGATAGACGGAGTTTATCGCCGTAGCAGTCGACTGGAATCCGATGGCGACGGCATTCTGGTTGCTTGCTACGGCGCTGTTACCTTGGGCAATCGAATCCACGCCGGATGCCGTTGCCCCGAACCCGAGCGCGGTGGCGCGCAATCCGGTCGCCCGGGTAACAGGGCCGATCGCGGTCGAGTTGACTCCGTCGGCACGCGCATTATTGCCAAAAGCGGCCGCGCTTGTGGTTGCAACCGAATTGACGTCAATAGCGCTTGCTGCGTCCCCGTTGGCCTTGGCGTTCCCGCCCACGGCGAGGGCATTGACGCCGGTTGCGCCTGCGAAGACACCTATGCCTATGGAATTGAGGCCATTGACACCCATCGCATAGCCGATGGCGATCGTGCCGTCGCCCGTTGCACTGTTGGAACTGCCCAACGCCACGCTGTTATTGCCATTCGTCGCGGCGCCGTTACCGATAGCGACGGCGTTGCCGCCGGTCGCCGAACCGCCGCCAGCCTGATATTGTGCCTGGGCCGGTGTGGCGAGGCCGAGCGCGGCGATCGCGGCCAGGCCGCCGAGCATGCTGGCCGGGCTCACGCCACAGGCCAGAGCCGAACGCACGCTGGTGCCGCTTCCCAATGTTCCCAGACCCATATTCTTGCGACCGAATCCAAGAACCCGGTGAGCCATGCGCAGCACCGCCATCAGGCGGCGCCGCACCGAGCGGCTGTCGGCCGCGCCCGCGATCCAGTTTCCGACAAAGCTTGAAGAAAGTTCGATCCTTCTCCGCCCCTCGACGCATTTGGTCATGCTAGTTTTTCCTCGCAATTGCCGAGGCGCTCTGATGTGCCGCACCATTCGCCTCGGTGGCCAAAAAATCTTCGAAATTGCGCGTCTTCTCCCGCAACGAGAGACCGACCTTCGCGCCTTGTTTTTCAATCAGCTGATAGGCGCTCGCGACCCATGGCTGCGTCGGTTCTGGAACCGTATGCAGTGCAGCCTCCGTCCGTTCCGGCGGCAGGTTTACCGCCACCAGCGCGCGGCAGAGATCGAAATGAAATCCCGGATCGCCTTCACCACAAGCCGGAGAGGTCAGTCCAAGCACGAAACAGGCCAGGAGATGGTCGAGTTCCGCAGCGCTGATCCGGCTGGCGTATTGGCGTTGCAGTGCAGCCCAGGCCGCTTCGGCCTTAGGCGCGAAGACCTCGATTTCCGCGAATTGAATGTCCATGGGACAATCCGACATGCTGTATCATCTGGTTGCTCCCCCGCCCCAAATGACTTCCATCGCGACCATGAGCACATTCGCGGTGCAGGTATTTTGGAATAATCCGGAATCTTTGTAGGAAAATCCGGTATTTGGTCCCTGCGCGACGACTGTGACTGCTCTGCCACACAACCTTCGACTATACTGAAGATCAATCGAGGTATCGCCGCGGACTATCATGCGCGCCGCAACAGTCGTTAACGTTGCAGCTTCACCTGCCTGGGGGTTCTGTTCCGGTATCTGGACATGGTGACTGTCAAGTGGCTCTGGTCCGAGAATCCACTGAGATGAGCGACTTCCGCAATCGACAGGTCGCTCTCGATGAGAAGTTTTTCGGCGAAATCGAGACGCAGCCGCAGCAGGTATTTGTGCGGCGGCTCGCCAAAGGTCTTGGTGAATGCCAGGATGAAATGGCTCGGCGAAAGGCCACAGAGTGCGGCCAGCTCGGCCACCGCGATCTTGCTGGAAAAATTTACCTCCAGGAATTCCCGCACCCGCCGGGCGCTGCGGTTCGACAGACCGCCCTTTGGGGCTTGTGGCAACTTTCGCGCTCCTGCGTAGTTCCGAAGCAAATGGACGCCGAACATGGTGACCAACGAATCGACATAGAAGTCGTTTGGAGTTTCCCGATCCGTCAGTTCCGCCTTCAGCAACTGCGCGAGTTGCAGCGCCTGGAAGTCGACGGTCCCGAACGGCGGCGGTTGAAGCTCGGCATGGCCGGTGTCGAATTCACGCGTTGCCAGCTCGAAGAGACTCTCGGGGGTGAGCGCCACGATTACGCTTTCCGTGGTGGATGACCGGGTCACCTTGCCGCCGAGGTCGGCTGGGACGATCATGATCATGCCGACGTCGCCGTCGTATTCGTGGACTTTGTCGCTGCCCAGCGATGCCGCAATCCCTGGTGAGGGTGTAAGCAGAACCGAAGCGAAATGTTCCGCCGCTTTGAATGTGTGTGATCCCGGCCCATGAACGACATGAGCCGCGCCGCCTCGAAACGTGACCAGGTAGCGCCCCGCGCTTTCCGGAATTCCGTCGAAGATGCGACGATCCGCGCGCCGCCGCTCTGTCCCGGCGCTTTCCTGGACGTTGCCTCTATGTTGCATCTTCGTCTCTGCCACTGCTGCGCCGATCAATCCAATCCTGTGCTGTATCGAGGCGCCCAGAATTCACGTTTGCTCCTGGGCGTTCCTTCGAATCCTACAGATGCTGCTTTATATTGCAAAGAAGAATTTGAGCTCAAATGAAAATTTTACCAGGATTTTGACTATAAATTTACAGGTTTGAATTTTTAGCCAAGGCTACCTGACTATTTTCCGATCTTATCTTACCATTTTTAGCCTAGTTATTGTGCATAGTGCGCCGTCACAATCCAGCGTTGTATTCTGAATATAGATCGCGCGGCCATTGACAGAGCTGGTCGACTATCTGTCATTGCCACGGACGATCCAGCAGCAGTTATCGCCCGAACCATGGCTTCTTTCCCTTGTGCTTCTTCATGGCGGTGGCCAAATGGCCTTGATCCGAAAATCCCGCGAGGTAAGCGACTTCGGCGATGGCGACCCTCCAGGAGCGATCCAGGGCTGCGGACAGAGCATATCCCGCTCCCCCGCATGGTTGCTCTTCTGGGATTGGCATTTTCGGGGATTGTGTCGAGGGCGTGCCGATCGACCCGATCGGCGCCTGCGCTGCGTTCCTGAACCTCGCCCGCATTTTTCATTCAGCCTTGCCTCAGCCGCTTTGCCAGCCCATCGAAATTCCGTGCCGTGCAAACAGCCAACCCGGAAATCCGGACGGTAATTTGTATCCCCCATAGTCCTGCCCAAAGGCAGCGTAGCGCATCCCGCGGATAGAAAAAACATTGTAAGTGAAGAAAAAAGTTCGCGCGAGAAAAACATGGCCTGGCTTGGCCGGCGCTACGGAATTATCCGGCTCACGCAGGCCTGCTAAAGATCGCCTCGGCGTTTCTCGTACAGATCCCAGGACAGCTCGACCATGGCCAGAAGAACGTCTTCCTGGCTCCACCCGGCGGCAACCGCCGCCTCGACAATTCCACGGACGAGCGGCAGCAATTGGCGCTCGCATTCGGCCGACAGGTTGGCCTGGGCGCCGTCGGCAGGCGGACTATCGAAATCAAATCCCACCATCGGCGTTCCCCCGCCATCAATGATCTAATGAAATGTATGTCTCTGCAATCATACTCCCGTCTAATATACATCAATCGGTAACGAAACACAGCAGCGTCGAGATTGACAGGGCATGGCCGCCCCGATTGCAGCGGCTCCATGGTTCGTCTGGATGTCTTTTTTGGCCTCCTGTTGCCGGCATTGCATATCTTGGATGCGAACCCCAGGCATTCGCGTAAAGCTATCGGGATCCTGGCGAGCTTTGCCGCATGGAGCGGAACCTGCCGCTTCATGGCATCGATGAAGTCGATCAGGTCACCGGGCCGAGCAGGACCGAGCCATCCGGCACCCCGCCATCGATCGGGATGGCTCTGCGGTTTGCGCTCGCCGCCATCGGCTGGCCGATGTCGGACGTCACGATGACCGGGCTCTTCGACGGCACGCGGTCGTAGAGGTCGATGATGTCCTGATTTATCAGGCGCACGCAGCCTGACGAGACGGATTTGCCGATCGAGTTCCATTCCGGCGAGCCATGCAGGCGGTAGAGCGTGTCGACGTTGTCGTGGAACAGGTAGAGCGCGCGGGCGCCGAGCGGGTTCTTGAGGCCGCCGGGCATGCCGCCGTTCTTGGCGCTGTATTCTTCCAGTTCAGGCTGGCGGGCAACCATCTCATCGGGCGGCGTCCATTTCGGCCATTTCTGCTTCCACTGGACGACGGCGTCTCCCGACCATTCGAAGCCGGCGCGGCCGAGGCCGACGCCGTAACGGATCGCCTGGCCGCCTTCGCGCACCAGATAGAGGAAATGGTTGGTCGTATCGACGATGATGGTGCCTGGCCGCTGGCCGGTCGGATCGGGAACGATCTGGCGCAGGAACTGCGGGTCCATCTTCTTGATCGGGATGGCCGGGAGCTCGAACCCGCTGTCGGAAATCGTGCCGTACATCGTCGCATAGTCGCCGAGCGGCGGCTCGACATAGGTCGGCGGTGGCGGTGCGACCGGCGCCGGCGCCGGTCCGGTGGTGGTGCAGGCGGAGACCGCAATCGAAGCGGCGCCAAGGGCTGCAGCATTCAGAAAGCCGCGACGGCTCAGGCGATAGGGGTCGATTTCGGTCTTCAACATGGTTGCCTTTTTTAAGTCTCGAATCGCAAGAAAGCGTGAATGCCTTCAAGCGGCGCAGTGGTCGGCCTCCCCCAATGCCTGACGCGATAGGCGGTTCCGATTCTGGCCTGAGGGTGGACAAACAAAGGCGAAGCTGTGACCGCCCTGCCACTGTTGCTCGAAGGCAACAGAGTGATCAGCCGCCGGTCAGCAGGCCTTCAAGCGACGGCAGGATCAGCGCCGGCGGGAAATCCCGGTATTCCTCGGGCTGGTTGGCGCGGTTGATCCATACGGTGCGAAAGCCGAATTTGGTGGCGCCGGCGACGTCCCAGCGGTTGGACGACTGGAATGAGACGGCGCCCGGATAGAGTCGCCAGCCCGTCGCCACCATGTCGTAGGTCGACGGGTCGGTCTTGAAGCGCCTGACGGCGTCGACCGAAAAGATATCGTCCAGCACCTGGTCGAGGGCGGCCGACTTGACCGCCGCTTCCAGCATCTCGGGCGAGCCGTTGGACAGGATTGCGAGCTTGGCGCCGGATGCTTTCAGCGCCTTGAGCACGGCCGGCACTTCCGGATAGCAGTCGAGCCGCCAATAGGCTTCGAGCAGCTTGGCCTTCAGTCCCTTGTCGGCGGAGGGAACCTTGAGCAGGGCGAAATCGAGCGCTTGTTCGGTGAGCTGCCAGAAATCGGCATAGCCGCCCATCAGCGTGCGCACCCAGGAATATTCCAGCTGCTTGGCGCGCCAGATTTCCGAAAGCAGCGGGCCGTCGGGGCCGATCTCGCCGTCATGACGGCGCACGGCTGCGTGCACGTCGAACAACGTGCCATAGGCGTCGAAAACGTAAGCCGCGTAATGCATGGCGACAGTTTTGAGGCCAGGCGGCGCAAGGTGCAAGCATCGATTACAGTCTTGAGCGCTTCTTCGGGCGCTCTGGCCTCAACAAATCCGCTCCATGCCGGTTGACGGCGCCGGTCAAAGCATCTTCCAATGCCTGGCAACAAACAGCTTTGAAGCGGAACGAACAATGACACTGGCGACTGCGGCGCTATCGGCGACATGGACCTTCGTCGACGGCGACTGGTACGAAGGCAACGTCGCCATTCTGGGTCCGCGCAGCCACGCCATGTGGCTCGGCACCAGCGTCTTCGACGGCGCCCGCTGGTTCGAAGGCGTCGCCCCCGATCTCGAGCTGCATGCCGCCAGGGTGAACGCATCGGCGACCGCGCTCGGCCTCGCGCCGTCGATGAGCGCCGATGAGATTGTTGGACTGACCTGGGACGGGCTGAAGAAGTTCGACGGCAAGACAGCGGTCTACATCAGGCCGATGTACTGGGCCGAGCATGGCGGCTATATGGGCGTGCCGGCCGATCCGGCCTCGACCCGTTTCTGCCTCTGCCTTTACGAATCGCCGATGATCTCGCCGACCGGCTTTTCGATCACCGTGTCGCCGTTCCGGCGGCCGACCATCGAGACCATGCCGACCAATGCCAAGGCCGGCTGCCTCTATCCCAACAATGGCCGCGCCATTCTCGAAGCCAAGGGACGCGGCTTCGACAATGCGCTGGTGCTGGACATGCTGGGCAATGTCGCCGAGACCGGAACCTCGAACATCTTCCTGGTCAAGGACAGCCACGTGTTGACGCCGGCGCCGAACGGCACCTTCCTGTCCGGCATCACCCGCTCGCGCACCATGACGCTGCTTGGCGATTACGGCTTCAAGACCACGGAGAAGATGCTGTCGGTGCGCGACTTTCTCGAAGCCGACGAGATCTTTTCGACCGGAAACCATTCTAAGGTCGTGCCGATCACCCGCATCGAGGACCGCGATCTGCAGCCCGGGCCGGTGGCCAAGAAAGCGCGCGACCTTTATTGGGAATGGGCGCATTCGACTTCCGCCGGTTGAGCCGCTAAAAGGCAATTGGCGCTTCATTCCGGAGTTGTTCCAGATCAATGCAGCCCTATCTTAATCCGGTATCCGCACCGGATTTTTCCATGAGGAGTATGACCGATGGCTTTTGAATTGCCCGCCTTGCCCTACGACTACGAGGCCTTGCAGCCTTACATGTCGAAGGAGACGCTGGAGTATCACCACGACAAGCACCACAAGGCCTATGTCGACAACGGCAACAAGCTGGCCGCCGAAGCGGGCCTTGGCGATCTGTCGGTCGAAGAGGTGGTCAAACAGTCGTTCGGCAAGAATGCCGGCCTCTTCAACAACGCAGCCCAGCACTACAACCACATCCATTTCTGGAAGTGGATGAAGAAGGGCGGCGGCGGCAACAAGCTTCCGGGCGCCCTGCAGAAGGCTTTCGACGCGGATCTCGGCGGGTACGACAAGTTCAAGGCCGACTTCATCGCCGCCGGCACCACGCAGTTCGGTTCGGGCTGGGCCTGGGTCTCGGTCAAGGACGGCAAGCTGGCGATATCCAAGACGCCGAACGGCGAGAACCCGCTCGTCCATGGCGCATCGCCGATCCTCGGCGTCGATGTCTGGGAACATTCCTATTACATCGACTACCGCAACGCGCGGCCGAAATATCTCGAGGCCTTCGTCGACAGCCTCATCAACTGGGACCATGTCCTTGAAATGTACGAAGAGGCGAAAGCCTGATCGACCCAGAGAAGCCCCGGTACTCCGGGGCTTTTCTTTCTCAGCTGAAGCAGCAGGCACACAAAATTCGGCAGAATCCGGCCGGCGGACAGGGAATAATCCCGGCCCGCCCTCCGTTAACGTTAGGTCGCGACCCCTCATCATCCTGGAGCCAATTGAATGAGAAAGCTTGTTATCGCCATCTCTATGCTCAGCCTCGCCGCCTCGGCGGCTTTTGCCGACCCGATCCTCGACCGACAGGGACTGATGAAGGAACGAGGCAAGATCGTCGGCGGCCTGTCAAAAATCGCCAAGGGCGAGGCAGACTTCGATGCCGCCGCCGTGCTGACGGCGCTGCAGGCGCTGCAAGTCAATGCCGAGAAGTTCGATGTCGACACGCTGTTCCCGGCCGGCAGCGACAGCGGTGATACCACCGCCTCGCCCAAAATCTGGAAAGACATGGCGGGCTTCAAATCGACCGAAGACAAGTACCTCGCCGACGTCAAGGCCGCAGTCGCCGCCGCCCCCGCCGATGTCGATGCGTTGAAGGCGCAGATCGATACGCTCGGCAGTGATTGCGGCACCTGCCACAAGACCTATCGGGTGAAGAAGAGCTGATCCCGGGCAATGCCCTTGTGGAAAAAATTTGTCGGCGCCGCCCTTGTCCTGGGTGTCGTCGGTGCCGGCGCCGGCTGGCTGTTGTCGGCGTCGGTCAAGCTCGACACTGACACCCTGGCGCAGCTCGGCCCCGGCGACGCCGCCAGGGGCAAGCGCATTTTCAATGCCGGCGGCTGCACCTCCTGTCACGCCAAGCCAGGCTCGCAGGGTGACGCCCGTTTGCAACTGGTCGGCGGCCTCGAGCTCAAGACGCCGTTCGGCACCTTTGTGCCGCCCAACATCTCGCAGGATCCCAAGGACGGCATCGGCGCCTGGACGGTCGAGGACCTTGCCAACGCCATGCTGAAGGGCGTGTCGCCGTCGGGCGAGCATTTCTATCCGGCCTTCCCCTACACATCCTACGCCCGCATGAAGCCGGCTGATATTGCCGATCTCTATGCGTTCCTGAAGACGCTGCCGGCGGTCGCCGGCAAGGCGCCGGACAATTCCCTGAGTTTCCCCTTCAACATCCGCCGCGGCCTCGGCCTGTGGAAGCGGCTCTATCTCAGCAAAGAGCCGGTGATTGCCTTTGCCGATGGCACGCCTGATCCGGTACTCGCCGGCCGCTATCTGGTCGAGGGGCCTGGCCATTGCGGCGAATGCCACACGCCGCGCGACATCACCGGCGGCACCAGGAAGAGCCAGTGGCTGGCTGGCGCGGCGGCCGCCGAAGGCAGCGGCATCGTGCCGAACATCACATCGGGCGAAGGCGGGCTCGGTGACTGGTCGGAAGCCGACATCGCCAACTATCTCGAAACCGGTTTTACCCCTGATTTCGATTCGGTCGGCGGCGCCATGGTCGACGTGCAGCACAACATGGCCGAACTGCCGCCGGAAGATCGCGCGGCAATAGCCGCCTATCTCAAGGCGGTGCCGCCGCATCCCAACGGCTACCCGGTGCGCAGCAAGCCGGCCAAGTGATCCCGGCTACAGGTGGCGATCTACAGGTGGCGATCACCGAGGAAGTCGAAGCCCGTCTCGAAGAAATGACTGTAATTGCAGGTCAGTTCCTCGCCGGGTGCGATGTCGCGCAAGGCATAGGTTTCCTCGGGCGAGGAGACATCGCAATTCGGTTCGTCGTCATGGTTCATGTAGCGTGCGTCGTCGGCTTCGAAGACGATGTAGTTCGGATCCCGGCGGTCTGGATAGGAATAACGGTCGAGATAGTTCTTCACCGGGCCGCTCTCGCCTTCATAGGTCTCGACGTCGATGATCCGGTCGAATCTGGGGTCGAGCTTCCAGACCAGCGTGCCCTTGGCAATGTGGTTCCTGGCGAAAACCCCGATGCCCTGGATCGGTGATTTCTCGAGATAGGTGTCGACGAGCAACATAGTGGCCCCTTTGCGTATGTCATGGTCTGGAAGGTGGCGCGCATGGGTAGCGCGCAGCCATTGCAAATGCGAGTGAAAATGAGCAGCCTGGAATTCAAAAAGTGACGACCGGCGCGCCTCGACGGGCGCGCCTTTCGCATCGACATCAGCGCTGCTGCAAGGCCAGACGGACGCCTAACGCGCAGTAGATGCCGCCAACCACCTTGCCTTGCAATTTCACCACCGACGGATTGCGGCGCAGGAACGTGCCGAGCCGGCCCGCACTCACGGCAAAGACGACTGTGCTGAAAAGGCCGAGCAGAACAAAGATTATGCCCAGCGTCATCAGCTGGAGCATCACCGATCCGTTTTCAGGCCGCACGAACTGGGGCAGGAAGGCAAGGAAGAAAAGCGCCGTCTTTGGATTAAGCACTTCGGTCAGGACAGCTTGACGAAACGCCTTGCTGGCGGAGATCGCGAGTGCACCGGCAGTAGGATCGGCCGGTATTTTCTCGATGATTGCGCGAATGCCGAGGTAAACGAGATACGCCGCGCCGATGTATTTTACGACGCTGAACAGCGTTGCCGAAGTGGCGATGATCGCCGAAATGCCGACCATCGCCATGATGGTATGGAACACATCGCCAGCCGCGACGCCCGCGCCCGTCGCGACGCCAACCCTGGTTCCGGAACTCGTCGCTCGCGCGACCGTCAAAAGCGTGGCTGGGCCTGGAATAAACACAAAGCCAAGCACAACCGCTATGTAAGCCGTCAAGGTGGATAGATCGATCATTGCGACGCCTCCGTTGCATTCTCAGCCTTGCCCGTAACCTCGGGTTCGGGCTTGGCCGTAACCTTGAGCGCGAAGGAGTAGGTATAGGCGATCTCCTCCAGCCTTGAAAAGCGGCCGGAGGCGCCGGCATGGCCGGAATCCATGTTGATCTTGAACAGCACCGGATTGTCGCCGCTCTTGCGCTCGCGCAGCCGCGCCACCCATTTGGCCGGCTCCCAATAGGTGACGCGCGGATCGGTGAGGCCGGCCAGCGCCAGTATCGGCGGGTAGTCGTGATCGGCGACATTGTCATAGGGTGAGTAGGCGGCGATCGTTTGGTAATCTTCCGCCGACGCGATCGGGTTGCCCCATTCCGGCCACTCCGGCGGCGTCAGCGGCAAGCTTGCGTCGAGCATCGTGGTCAGCACGTCGACAAAGGGAACCTCGGCAACGATGGCGCCGAAACTATGCGGCGCTATGTTGGCGATCGCACCCATCAACATGCCGCCGGCCGAGCCGCCTTGCGCGACGATGCGGTCGTGTTGGGTGTAACGCTCGGCGACGAGATGCTGCGCGACGGCGATGAAATCGGTGAACGTGTTCATCTTGTGCGCCCGCTTGCCGTCGTCATACCAGCCATAGCCCTTGTCCTTGCCGCCGCGGACATGGGCGATGGCAAAGACAAAGCCACGGTCGACCAGCGAGAACCAGTTGGTGTTGAACGCCGCCGGAATGGCAATGCCGTAAGAGCCGTAGCCGTAAAGCAGGCACGGTGCGGAGCCATCGAGCGGCGTGTCGCGGTGGTGCAGCAGCGAGACCGGCACCAGTTCGCCATCGGCGGCCGGCGCCATCAGCCGGCGCGTGACATAATGATCCGGATTGTGACCGGACGGCACTTCCTGGGTCTTCAGCAGCACACGCTCGCGGCTGCGCATATTGTAGTCGAAGACCTGCGCCGGGGTCGTCATCGACGAATAGGTGAAGCGCATGATCTCGGTGTCGTATTCATAGGACCCCGACAGGCCGAGCGAGAACGCCTCTTCGTCGAACGAGATCAGATGCTCCTCGCCGCTGCGGCGATCGCGAACGACGATGCGCGGCAGCCCTTCCTTGCGCTCGAGCCTGACCATATGATCCCTGAAGCCGACCACCGACAGGATCAGCCGGCCTGGCTCGTGCGCCACCAGCTCTTCCCAATTGGCGCGAACCGGGTCATTAGCCGGCGCCGTCATGATCTTGAAGTCCTTGGCGCCGTCGGCATTGGTGAGGACGAAGAAGATGTCGCCGCCTTCTTCCAGATCATATTGCAGGCCAGTCTCGCGCTTTGCCACCAGCTTTGGCTCGGCGAAAGGCTCATCGGCGCGCATCAGGTGATATTCCGAGGTTTCGTGATCGTTGATCCCGATCATGATCCATTCGTTGGAGCGCGTGCCGCCGACATCCATGAAGAAGCCGGGATCGGTTTCCTCATAAATCAGCCGGTCATTAAGGGGGCTGCCGCCGAGCGCGTGGAACAGCACCTTGGACGGGCGATGATTGTCGTCGAGCCTTGTGTAGAAGAAGCCGTCATCGGCGGCATTCCAGACGCCGCCACCACTGGTGGCCTCGATCTGGTCGCTCAGTTCCTTGCCGCTGGTGAGATCGCGCACGCGAAGTGTGAAGAATTCAGAGCCCTTGTCGTCGAACGCCCACAACAGCTTGCGGTGATCGGCCGAACGGTCGACGCCGCCGAGGCGGAAATAGGGCTTGCCCTCGGCTTCCGCGTCGCCATCGAGCAGGATCTGCTCATCGCCGCCATCGCGCGGCATGCGGAAATAGCGGGGCTGTTCGCCGCCAAGCTTGAAGGATGAGCCGTAAGCATAGGGGCCATCCTTCATCGGCACCGTCGAATCATCTTCCTTGATGCGCCCCTTCATCTCGCCGAACAGCTGCTTCCGAAGCTCTAGCGTATCGGCCATAAGCACTGCTTGATAGGCGTTTTCGGCTTCGAGATGGGCGCGGATGCGGCCCTCAAGCAGGGAAGGGTCCCTGAACATCGCCTGCCAGTTCTCGGCCCTCAGCCAGGCATAGTCATCTGTGCGGGTAATGCCGTGGTGCGTGTCGAAGACGGGGTGTTTCTCGGGGCTCGGCGGGCTGGCGGTCGGAAAAGCTGAGGTCTTGGTCATTGCGTCTCACTGAAGAAATTACTTGAATGGCAAATGAACACGCCGATCAGCGCGGGTTCAAGGGCCGGGATGTATTGGTTGCGGCGGGCTCGGGAGATGAGCCAAAAGGAGAGGATGATGAATTTCCATATCAACACCGCTGCGGCTCTCGCCGTCGTCGCTTCGACCGTTCTGGCTTTCACCGGCCAGTCTCATGCAACCGCGTTCGCCGCTTGGCAAGTGGCTGGCGTGCCGTTCGGCGACACGCTCAACGTTCGCAAATATCCGTCCGGCACCTCGCAGAAGCAGGCCGCCTATCCCAACGGGACGATCCTGCAGATGACCGGCAAGTGCACCGGCGGCTTGAATCTTCTGGAGATCGCCGGCCAGCCGCACTGGAAACAGAAACAGGCAATTCGCTATCAATGGTGTCAAGTTTGGCACGACCCGGCGCAAAATGGTGGTTTTGTTAGTGGCTGGGTCTATGGAAAATACCTCACGCCGTATTGAATCCGGTCAGACCGAAGATCTTCTTCGGCGTGTTTCGCCAACGCTTTGCAACTTGCGGTTTGGTACGAATCCGACAATCAGCCGCCCAAACCTCGAAGCATAGACCAAGCATCGCTGCCCACTTTATGAGTCCTTGCTGATTTAGCGGTGGTGTGACCTTACGTCATGCTAGTCCTGGTCCGACCAGAAAATATCGCGAAGTTACAGAGTGCACGAAAGATTGAAGCTGAAGAGCGACTATTCGATGAATATCGTTGAATATAGCGCAAGATGCGAATTGACTTACTTTGTCTGTGGGCTCATTAAGATGCCCGGACGCGAATCCATGAAGCTCTTTCCGCGTGAAATTCGCGCCATGCCCGATCTTCCAAAAAGGGCGCAAACAGAAACATCCTTCGTTGGGGCCTAAACCATGGATATCGTCGAAACACCTTCCAGAAATAGCGATGCGCTGATCGAGCTGACCGCCGATGTGGTGGCAGCCTATGTCAGCAACAATCCCGTGCCGGTCGGCGAATTGCCGAACCTTATCGCTGATGTCCATGCCGCTCTCGGGCGCGTGGGCGGAGCAAGCGAACAGCCTCTGGCCGACAAGCAGAAGCCTGCGGTAAACCCGAAGCGCTCTGTTCATGACGATTACATCGTCTGCCTTGAAGATGGCAAGAAGTTCAAGTCGCTGAAGCGCCACCTGATGACCCATTACGGTCTGACGCCCGATGAATACCGCGAGAAGTGGAATCTCGACGCCAGCTATCCGATGGTTGCCCCCAACTATGCCGCTGCCCGTTCGCAGCTGGCCAAGAAGATGGGCCTCGGCCGCAAGCGCAAGGGGCGGTAACACCGGCTCCAATGGACAAGATCAACGGCGCCCCTTACGGCGCCGTTTTTGTTCCTAGAACAATTCCAGGAAAACTGCCGAGCGCTTTCCCTTGGAATTGCGTCGAAAGAAGAGAAGATAGAGCAATCAAGCAGTCTGCTTGAGAGCCATCTCGGCGTCCCGCTTGACGCGCTTGACCATCGAGCGCAGGCCATTGGCCCGCTGCGGCGACAGATGTTCGTCGAGGCCAAGCGACCTCAGCGTCGCCTCTGCGTCCGTTTCAAGGATCTGGCTGGCAGTCCGTCCCGAAAACAGCGCCAGCATGATGGCGACCAGACCGCGCACGATATGAGCGTCTGAATCGCCTGTGAAGGTGATGACCGGATCGGCGCCCGGCGCTCGGCTCGTGGTCAGCCAGACCTGGCTGACGCAGCCCGGCACCTTGTTGGCGGCGTTGCGTTCGGCGTCGGGAAATGGCGGCAGCGCTTCGCCGAGCTCGATCACATAGCGATAGCGGTCTTCCCACTCGTCGAGCAGGGAGAAGTCGTCGCGGATCGTCTGGATCGTCGTGGCCATTGCTCAGGATATAGTCATCCGCGGCTGCGGCGTCACGGAAAAAGAAGAAAAGCACCGCAGGCATCGAGAGGTCCGACCGGCCTGCGGTGTCGCTGTAGATACAGCTGAAACGGTGTTTAGTTCTTCGCCACCAGCTTGGCAGGTATGTTGACTGTCGCCGGCAGCACGATGTCCTTGGCGACGCTGCCGGTGGCCAGCGATGTATCGGGCGAGGTCTCGGCGCTCTTGTCGTCCAGCATGGCGGCGGCGATCTTGGCGGTTTCCTTGGCCCGGGCGCTGATCGTATGCATCGCCGACTTGCCGGTTTCGCAGACGTCCGGCTTACGCTCGCAAATGCCGGCGATGTCGCCGACCGCTTCGCGCGCCGCAAAAAGCGCCTGGAACGGCCCGACGCTTTCGCGGCCATCCTCGTCGGGGCCGACGGTCAGCGGCAGCGCCAGCAACACCAGCGAAAACCAGAACGCCATTCTTATCAAAAAGCCCATCGATCTGCCCTCTCGTCCAATGACCGGATCATGCGTCCATGCGCAATGACCGCTTTATATCAGCGACAATGGCACATGAGGCGCAAAGGACGGCTTTCTTGCTCAGCGAAAATTTTCCTCAAATTTCAGGCAAATTCGAAGCGAGGCGTTTTGCAGTGCATTAGCCTCAAATGCCGGCAATTTTCTTAACCTTGCAGTAACCATCTAAGCGATTGTTGCGCATGGATATCTTCAGAAGAGCAGGCATGCCGGCTCAGGGTTTCGCAGCCACGGGCACGCCCTTTGCACATAACGCTCCGTTTACTATGGCTACAAATGGCGGTGCATTCCGGTGCCGGCGCTCCAATTTTTGCCGCAGCGCGCTCGTTGTTCCGGTCAGCCTTATTCATTCCTTAAACGCTGGATGCGAGTTTCAAACAAGCAAAAGCGACCTGCAAAGCAGGGGCAGTCACGACCGGGTGCGAGTGCGTTGAGTTTGACAACTGCCAGATATATTGAACTGCCTGGCGCGCTGGCGGCCGGTTGCGAACGCATGGTCCATCCGGCCATCATCGGCCAGGGCGATCGCCTGCGCCAGCGCCGGTTCATCGGCATCATGCTTGCCGCTCCGTTCTTCGCCGCCGGTGCGGCGGTGACACTGGTCACCTCGGGCATGGGCGCCGCCGTCACCGTCGCAACCATTTTCGCCGCCTTCGGTCTTTGCTGGTTCGCCGCCTTGCTGGTGGCGGCGTCGGGCAAGATGACGCTGGCAGCCCAGGTTGCCCTTGCCGCCGGCGGTCTTGCCCTTGCCGGCGCCGTCGCGGCAGCAGGCGGCCTGGCGTCGCCGGTTGCGCTGCTGGCCCTGGCACTGCCATTCGAGGCCTGGTGGATCGGCGGTTCAAAGCGCGCGGCACTTTGGGGCGGCCTCTCAACCTTGGCCGCAATGCTGCTGCAGCCCTTTGTCGGCTCTGTCGTCCCGCTCGGAGGGGCGCAAGTCGCGGCGTGGCACTGGCTGCTGCCGCTCGCCTGGGGCCTGACGCTGGTTCCCCGGCTCGCAGCCCTCGGCGATGCCGCACGCGCGCAGCCCGCGCTCCTTCCAAACGACCGCCTTGAAGATATGATCGACGCCGTTGTCCTGCATGTCGCCCGGCATGGCGAGGTCCTGGATGCCTCGGCCAAGGCGCGCACCATCCTGAAGCTGCCGCCGGAACTGCTTTTCGGCGCCGGCATGTTCGACCGCATCCACCTGTCCGATCGCGTTGCTTATCTCAGCGCGCTTGCCGACATGCGCGATGGCGCCCTGGCGCGCCGGCTCGATCTTCGGGTTAGGCTGCCGCAGGACGGCAGCGCCTCGACGGCCGACAATTACCGGCCATTTCAGCTCGAACTGATGCGCGCCGAAGAGCAGCAGGAGACCTTCACTCTGCTGCTGCGCGAGAACGACGAGACTGCCGAATTGCGCGACGAGCTTGCTGCCGCCACTGAGGCCGCAGCGTCGGCCGAGGTGGCGAAGGGCCGCTTCCTGGCGGTCGTCAGCCATGAGCTTCGGACGCCGCTCAACGCCATCATCGGTTTTTCCGACATGCTGCTGCATGAGATGTTCGGCGGCTTCAAGGACCCGCGCCAGAAGGAGTATGTCGGCCTGGTGAAGCAGTCGGGCCAGCATCTGCTTGCCGTCGTCACCTCCATCCTTGATGTCTCGAGGATCGAGGCCGGCGCCTACGCGACCGAGCCCGAACCGTTCCGATTCATCGAAGCGGTCGAGATGTGCCAGTCGATGATGCAGCTGCAGGCGAATGCCAAGAACATCGGTCTCCAGGCGCAGATTGCGCCGGACGCCGGGGAGATCAATGCCGACCGTCGTGCCGTGCAGCAGATCCTGATCAACCTCGTCTCCAATGCGGTCAAGTTCACGCCCGATGGCGGCAATGTCGTCGTCGGCGCCAAGCGGATCGGCTCGCGGCTGCATTTCTGGGTCAGGGACACCGGCATCGGCATCGCCGAGGAAGATTTTGTCAATCTCGGCAAGCCGTTCATGCAGATCCAGAACGACTATACGCGCCGCTTCGAGGGCACCGGGCTCGGCCTGTCGCTGGTCAAGGGCCTGGTGGCGCTGCACGACGGCACGATGTCGATCGAAAGCATGCCGGGCGAGGGGACGACGGTCACGATCAGCCTGCCGGTGAACGGGCCGAAGAGGAGCGCGACCGACAGGAACGGCGTGCTGCCGATGCCCGCGACCAGGACGAAAGGCGACGCGAAAGGGGACAGGAATGGCTCGCTCCGCAAAACAGCCTAAGGCGGTCAAGCGCCGCAGCGGCGCGTTCGAGGCCGGCGCGATTGCGCTCGGCGGCGCGATCTCGCGCAATCCGGTCCTGGTCGGCGGGTCGACCGCCTTCCTGGTGACGCTGTTCTACGTTTCCGCCAACGCGCTGTGGTACCAGCCGTTTCCGCATGCCGGCGCCTTCTTCGCCACCCGCAGCATCGAGGGTTTTCCGCACCCCGGCGCGGACGAACCCGAAACCACCATCAACATCCTGCGGCCCGGCCCGGCACCGGTCAAAAGCGACCCGACCGTCGAGCAGGTCCAGGGCATCCTGAAGGATCTCGATTTCTACACGGGAACGGTCGACGGCATTTCCGGGCCGAATACCCAAAAGGCGATCCAGGCATACCAGCAGAAAGTTGGCCTGCCGGCCTCCGGTGAGATCGACGCCGTCCTGCTCGACCAGCTCGGCGCCAAGCAGACAACAGCTGGCATCCCGCATCCTGTGCCGAGGCCCGTGGATATGGCCGCCGCTCGAGTTGCCGCGCCCGAGGCCGCGCCTGCGCCCATCCCGGTTTCCGCGTCGGTATCCGCCCAGGCGCCCGATGCCCGCATCGTCAAGATCCAGGCCGGCCTGAAGGCATTCGGCAATGACGACATGCAACTCGACGGCGTCGTCGGCGCCCGCACCAAGGCGGCGATCAAGGAATTCCAGTCGCTGTTCGGCCTGCCGGAAACGGGCGAGCCCGACGAGGTCGTCTACGTCAAGATGCGCGAGATCGGCCTGACCAATTGAGTGGTCAAGACGACCGCTCGCGGATAGCCGAAAATCCGGCTAAGACGCCGCGCATGTCCTCCGGAGCCTCGTCATGCGCGTAACCACCGAGTTTTGGGTGTCGGCCCTGCTGCGCCGTGTCTTCGGCGCCGGCGGCTTTGCGGCCGTCGTCAAGCGCGGCGCGACCGAGGCCGGCGCTGTCTTCGTGCTCTCCCGCGGCAGGCTGGGCGACGTCTCCCTGTTCGGCCCGGCGCCGCAGACGAGCTACGATTCGGACAAACCGGATGATCGCTTTTTCACGCTGCTCGGCGCCGGCGACGATGCCGCCGCGCTTGACGCCAGGCTTGAGCGGGAGAAAAAATTCGATCCCGACATCTGGGTGGTCGAGATCGAGGCCGGAACGGTTTCCGTCGAGGAGCTTCTCTCCGTCAAGACGCCTTGAGGCTGGCCCCTAAGCTGGCTTTGTCGACGTCCGGCGCTTGGTCGCCATTCGCGGCGACAGGGGTGTTGCCGCGCACCGCTCGCGACAATGTTTCGGCCTTCCAGCCGCGCACCTTGTCGAGCGCCGCCTCGTGGTGCAGCAGCCGGTAGCGGTCGAGGAAGATGCGGATCGCCTGCGGGTGCGGAAACTCCCGGGGGTAAACCGCGACCACGATCAGGAATGCCCTGTCCTCACTGAGGTCGAGCGCCCGCAGCGCGGCGAGCAGCGAGACATAGCTCGAATGCTCGGTCAGCGACCGCGCCGTCGAGAAGTCGATGTCGAGCGCGTCGGCAAGCGCGGTCTGGAAGAAGGCGGCCTTGCCGGTCAGCGCCGTCTCGCGCAGCTTGCTGTAAGTTGCTAAGCCGACGAAGGGATTGACCGATGTCGCCTCGCCCTCGGCGAGCATCATCGAGCGCAGGCGGCGCCTGGCGGTTTCGGCGGCGCTGCCGGGCAGTTTTGGTGCGCTGGGAGCGGCGGCAGCGGCTTCGGCGTCGGCGCCCGCCACGTCGGCGATCGGCTCGGGCTGCCGCACGCGCACCAGGGTCGGCTTTTCCAGCGCCTTGATCAACTGCGCGATGGTCGGGTTCAAATCCTTGCGGCGGGCAATGGCGCGCGCATGCGGCAGGCCGTGGCGGCCGATCAACGCGATCAGGTCGATGTCGCCCAGCGCCCGCGAACGGACGAGCAAGGGCGCGCAGACATCGACCGGCTCCTCGCAAAGCCGCCGCACCAGGGCGGCCGGCGCATATTCGCATTCGGACAGGGCGGCGGCGACATAGCGGCGCGATTCGACCGGTACGCTGTCGAACAGCGGCAGCGTCAGATCCTCGAGCTGGGCGATCTCGCGGCGCGACGGGCGGGTCAGCGAGCAGAACGCCGACACGGCGGCGCGAAACAGCCTTTCGGCTTTTCCCGATTCCGTCCGTATGGCGATTTGCCTGAAATCCGAAGCTGACACGGAAGATACGCCCGACACTCGACACAACCCGGACCATGCTCAACCGCAACTATGTCGGTTTCGCGCAAGGCCTGGAACAAACATCAAATTAGCCGCGATCCGTTAGCGCTCCGTTAACCCTCTGCCGGCCTTAATCACATTTGGAGGCGTTGCGTTGTGCTCCGGGGCAACCGAGAGGAATACGCGAACCATGGGCATGGTACTGTCTTTCGTGCCGCGATCGGCACCAGTCAATCGAGCAGTTCAGGACACCGGTACGCCGGCGGCGGTGATCATTTTTCCCGGCGTCCGCTACGAGCATCCGCCATTGGCAGGCCAGGCGCGACCGGCGGACCAGCCGGGCACACCACGGACGCCTGTTCCGCACCACTGAATTTGCTGGTCGTCGGGGTGAGGTCAGTAGTCCTGCAGTTCGCAGGAGCTCTGGTCCAGGAACTGCGACACAACCGGCTTCCAGCTGTCGTCAGGCACCAAGGCGCGGATGACGAAGATGCCTTCCTCGATCGGCGCCTCGACGAAGATCGCCCCTTGCAGGTCTTCGGGAAGCTCCCTGCGCACGTCGATCATCTGTGCCGGCGTCAGCACCACGGTGTCCAGCTTGTTGCCGGTCGCCGTGCGGTCGTTGAATGAATAGAAATTGTGGCCGTTGCGGTCATAGACCGACACCGACCAGAACGGCACGCTGCCCGGCGCCTTGATCCGCACCACGCCTTCGGCAAGGTCGAAGCGGCAGGCGGCGGCGTAAAACAGCGGATCCACCGACTTCACCACCGGCGCGCCGCCCGCCTCGGCATCCAGCCTGGTCATCTTGTAGAGGTCGGACGCCATCGCCAGCCGTGACCAGGCATCGCGCTCGGTAAATTCCGGCACCAGCAAAAGCACCACGATGTGGACGATGCCGGCGCCGAGCAGGCCGAGCAGGATGGCGTGCAGCAACCTACGCATTGCAGCCAGCCTTGACGATCCGGGGCAGCGACACGTCGGAAAGGCCGGTGCTTGAGGCAATCGGCGTGTCGTAGAAGGTGAGCACGAAATACATCCGGCCAAAACCTTCGGTCAGAAGCCAGTTGCCGGGGGCCGGACGGTTGCCGACGGCGATGATCACCGAATTGTCGGGCTGACGCAGCACCTGGTAGGATTGCAGCGCCGCCAGCCTCGGCTTGCCGGTGTCGACCACGCCGAGCGATTGATCCGCGGCATAGAGCGTCCAGAACCGGGCGGTCGGGAAACTGCCTTCGATCCTGTAGTCGCATTGCCGCTGAAGCTCATCGCCGGCCGCATCGCGTTCGGCGATGAAGGACAAGCCTTCCGCCTTGCCGAGCGCCAGCACGCCCTCGCGCGCCACGCGCGCCTTCGAATAGGGGTCGGCATCTTGCGTGCCGATCTCGGGGAAGGCGGTCCATTGGCCGATGCTGATCGCGCCGACGCCGCTCTGCGCCTGCAGCGCATACCAGACGCTGCCGCCGCCGAGGCCGATGGCTATGGCAAGCGAAAGCAGCGTGAAAAAGGCGGTCTTGAGCATGAAGAACCGGGACGAGAGAATTATCGTTCGGGGATATAGCGGGGCAGGCCACAGAGCAAGCAGCGCTGTGGAATCAAAGCGCCGACAGGGTCTCCGGTGTCTGCGGCGAGCCGAGCACGGGCGCTGTCTGGAACACCTTGGTCATCTCGCGCAGCGTCTGTGTCGTGCGGCTGGACAACACCGCCGGGCGCTCGGCCGCGGCATCGGCGGCTGCCTGATCGGCGTTTTTCTTCTCCGCTTCCTCGGCTTTGGCCGCGATCTCTTCGTCGACGAAGGGCTTGTCTAGGCCGGGGATCGGCTTCAGGTCGATATTCTGGTGCGCGTAGACCATCAGCCGCTGCCACACCATCGCCGGCAGCGTGCCGCCGGTCATGTTGCGGGTCGGGGTGAAGTCGTCATTGCCGAGCCAGACGGCAGCCGTGTAATTGCCGGTGAAGCCGACGAACCAGGCGTCGCGGTAGGATTGCGTCGTCCCCGTCTTGCCAGCGACGACGATGTTGGGCAGCTGCGCGCGCCGCGCGGTGCCGATCGCCGGCACCGCAGCCAGCATGGTGTTCATGTATTTCAAAGCCTGTTCCGACAGAACCCGATGCGGCGCCGGCGCATCCTTGGCAAAGTCGTAGACGACATCGCCGGTGCGGGTGACGAGCTGGGTGATGCCGTGCCGCGAGCCGGCGAAGCCGTTCTGCGCGAACACGCTGTAGCCCGTCGCCTGGTCCATGACCGTCATGCCCGATGTGCCGAGCACCATGGTCTTGTGCGACTCCAGCGGCGATTCCACGCCGAATGATTCGGCCATCGCCTTGATCGGGCCGATGCCGAGATAGTCCTTGGCCAGCCGTACCGGCACGGTGTTGATCGATTTGGCGATCGCCGTGATCAGCGTCACATTGCCGGCCGAGCCGCCATTGTAATTGTGCGGTGACCAGCCGCCCCAGCTGATCGGCCCGCCTGAGACGACGGAGTCCGGGGTGAACCCGTGCTCCATGGCGGTGGCGTAGACGTAAGGTTTGAACGAGGAGCCGGTCTGGCGCAGCGCCTTGGTGGCGCGGTTGAACTGGCTTGCGCCATAGTCGCGGCCGCCGACAATGGCGCGTACCGCGCCATTGGTCTCGATCACTACAACGGCGCCCTCGGTGACGTTGTATTCCTTGCCGAACTGGCGGAGATGGAATTCGACGGATTCCTCCGCCGCTTTCTGGATGTTGGCGTCGAAAGTGGTGTGGGCGACCAGCGAATGCTGGCCGGGCTTGGCGATTTTCTTGACCTCATCGAAGGCCCAGTCGAGGTAATAATCCGGGCTCTTCTGCTCGCCGCGGTCGACGATCTCGGCTGGATGCAGCCTTGCCTGCAGCACCTGGCCTTCGGTCATGAAACCGGAATCGACGAGGTTCGACAGCACCACATTGGCGCGAGCGCGGGCAGCGGGCAGGTTGATGTGCGGGGCGTATTTGGTCGGCGCCTTGAACAGGCCGGCCAGCATCGCCGCCTCGGCGAGGTTCAGATCCTTGACGCTCTTGCCGAAATAGAAATCCGCCGCCGCCTCGATGCCGAACGTGCCGCCGCCCATATAGGCGCGGTCGAGATAGAGCTGCAGGATCTCCTTCTTCGACAGATTGGCCTCCAGCCACAGCGACAGGAAGGCTTCCTTGATCTTGCGCTGGAAGGTACGCTCATTCGACAGGAACAGGTTCTTGGCCAGCTGCTGGGTGATGCTGGAGCCGCCCTGGACGACGGAATTGGCCCGCACATTCTCGAAGATGGCGCGCGACAGGCCGAGCACGTCGATGCCGTAGTGCTCGAAGAAGCGCCGGTCCTCGGTCGCCAGCACCGCTTTGATGACATGGTCCGGCATCTCGTCGACAGGCACGGAATCGCGCTGGATGATGCCGCGCTGGCCAATCTCGTTGCCGTAGCGGTCGAGGAAGGTGACGGCGAAATCGCCCTGACTGCGCCAGTCGCCGGTGGTGATCTGGAAGGCCGGCATCGCGAGTGCGAGCAGCACGACGACGCCGCCGGCGCCCATCGTAAAACCTTCGCTCAGCACCTCGATGATGCCGCGTCGCCAGCCGGTGACTCGGAAGCGCCGCGAAAAAATGGTTGCCGATTCCCAGAACTGGCCGGCCTTGAAGCCGATTTCGTAGAGCGAGGAATCGATCCACGCGTCCACCGCCAGCAGTGCGGCGGCGATCGGACCTCTTCGTCTTGGACGTCGTTCTAAAGGACTGGCCATTCCCGAAACTCACCCAACCCACCTGAGAACCGCAAGCGGGCAATTTCAGGGCGGGCATACCCGGCGAAGACTATTCTTCCATTTCAGCCCGGCTCACAAGGGCAGCCAGGCCACACCGCACGGTTTGTTGAGCGCCGCCCGGATCGTGACGCTGGAGGTCGACGCCGTCGATGCCGACGCCAGTGGCTTCGAGCCAGTCTGGCACAAGGGCCGGCGCGTCGGCTTCGTCGCCTCAGCCGGCTATGGCTACACAATAGGCAAAAGCGTCGCGCTGACGTTGCTGGGCGACGAATTCGCCGGGGAGGGGACCGCGCTTTGGGTGCACATTGTCGGCGTCGAGCGGCCGGCGCGAATTATTCCGGCCTCGCCATACGACCCCGAGGGCAGGCGATGCGGCAATGAGGAGTTTTGGCCATGGTCGATGACATTATAAGGGAGACCAGGCGCGAGCGCCGGCGCGGGCACACCGGTGAGGCCGGCAGCGGGTCAAGCCGCCACCCGAACTATCGCTCGCTCAAAAACCCGTTCCTGCCGCAGCCGGTGTTTTCGGACGACCAGGTCGCGGCCATCCACGGCACGGCGTTGCGCGTGCTGGAAGAGCTCGGCATCAAGGTGCTGCCGCCGGAGGCACGGGCGATCTACGCCAAAGCCGGTGCGCTGGTCGATGAGGACAGCCAGATGGTGCGCATCGGCCGCGATATCGTCACCGCCGCACTGGCCTCGGCGCCGAAATCCATCCGGGCGCTGGCGGGCAACCGTAGCCGCGATCTCATGCTGGAGCTCGGCTCGATGACGTTCCTCGCCGGGGCCGGGGCGCCCAACGTCACCGATCTCGAACGCGGACGGCGTCCGGGCACGCTCGCCGCTTTCGAAGAACTGACCAAGCTTGTTCAGAATTTCGATGTGCTGCATATGCTCGGCCCCTGGATCGAGCCGCAGGATGTCGACAACCATTTGCGCCACTATGCCGTCAACCGTGCGCAGCTGACCCTGTCGGACAAGTTTCCCTTCGTCTTCGCCCGTGGCACGCCGCAGGTCGAGGACGGGTTCGAGATGATCCGGTTGGCGCGCGGCCTCTCGCAGGACGAGTTCCTTGCCGGCGTCCATTGCTATACCGTCATCAACACCAATTCGCCGCGCCAGCTCGATATCCCGATGGCGCAGGGCATCATCGACTTCGCCAAGGCCGGCCAGGTGTCCATCATCACGCCCTTCTGCCTGGCCGGCGCCATGGCGCCGATCACCGTCGCCGGCGCATTGACGCTGCAGCATGCCGAGGCGCTGGCTGGTCTCGCGCTGGCGCAGATGGTGCGGCCGGGCGCACCGGTGGTTTACGGATCCTTCTCCTCCAATGTCGACATGAAGTCCGGCGCACCGGCCTTCGGCACGCCCGAGCACGTCAAGGCGACGCTGGGCGCCGGCCAGCTGGCGCGCTTCACCGGCCTGCCTTGGCGGTCCGGCGGCGGCAGTGCGGCCAACATTTCCGATGTGCAGGCGGCGCACGAGACGCAGTTCGCGCTGTGGGGCTCGGTGCTTGCCGGCGCCACCGTCTGCATCCATGCCGCGGGCTGGCTGGAGGGTGGCCTCAGCGTCTCCTACGAGAAGCTGATCACCGATATCGAGGCATTGCAGACGGTTGCCGAACTCTGCGCTAGGACCCCCGGCGACGAGGATTCTATCGGCTTCGAGGCGATCGCCGAAGTCCAGCCGGGCGGGCATTTCTTCTCCGCCGGCCACACCATGACGCGCTACCGCACCGCCTTCTACGAGCCGCTGGTCGCCGACTGGTCGAATTTCGGCAGCTGGACGCAGTCCGGTTCGAAGTCGGCCACCGAGCGCGCCACCGGCATCTGGAAGCGGACGCTGGCCGAGTTCCAGCCGCCGGCGTCGGCCGTTGCCACATCCGATGTGCTCGACGAGTTCATTGCCCGCCGCACCGAAGAGGGCGGAGCGTTGCCGATGTCGTGAGGTTGGCAGCCGTCACATCGGCCGCTTGTCGCCGGTCTTCGACGGCTCGCGGCCAATCGGCCCGGCATCGGCCTGCGTGTGCTTGTCGGCGGCGATCCGGCGGATGCGATCGAAGCGGCTCTCCTCCGCCGGCTTGGTCGCGGATACAGCGTTTGGCTTCGGGGCAAATGTGATCATCTGTCGATCTCCCTGTCGTTGCTGACTGGTCTTGACTGACTGACGGAAATTCCTGGCTCGCCGGGGAAATGTCCCCGGCAGCCTGTTCTGATTTATGCCCGCCCAGATTCCCAGGCGGGCAATTTTCGGGCGATGGTCAGTAGCCGCCCATGCCGCCACCGCCGCCCGCAGGCGCCGCATCCTTGGCCGGAACGTCGGTGATCATCGCTTCGGCGGTGATCAGAAGCGCTGCAATCGAGCCGGCATCCTGCAGTGCGGTGCGCACCACTTTCGCCGGATCGACGATGCCCGCCTTGATCATGTCGACATAGACCTCGTTCTGGGCATCAAAGCCCTGATTGTGGTCCTTGCTGTCGGACAGCCTGCCGACGACGATCGAGCCTTCGACACCGGAATTCTCGGCGATCTGGCGGATCGGCGCTTCGAGTGCCCTGAGCACGATCGAAATGCCTGCCGTCACATCGTCATTGGCGCCAGTCAGCCCGGCCAGCGCCGATCTGGCGCGCAGAAGCGCCACGCCACCGCCGGGCACGATGCCTTCTTCCACCGCCGCGCGCGTCGCATTCAGCGCGTCGTCGATGCGGTCCTTCTTTTCCTTCACTTCAGACTCGGTGACGCCGCCGACGCGGATCACGGCGACGCCGCCGGCGAGCTTGGCCAGCCGCTCCTGCAGCTTCTCCTTATCGTAATCGGACGTGGTCTCCTCGATCTGGCCCTTGATCTGCGCGATGCGCGCCTGGATGGTCGCCTTGGTGCCGGCGCCGTCGATGATCGTGGTGGTGTCCTTCTCGATCAGTACGCGCTTGGCGCGGCCAAGCATCTCGATGGTGACGTTTTCGAGCTTGATGCCGAGATCCTCGGAAATCATCTGGCCCGATGTCAGCACGGCGATGTCTTCCAGCATCGCCTTGCGGCGATCGCCGAAGCCCGGCGCCTTGACGGCCGCGACCTTGAGGCCGCCGCGCAGCTTGTTGACGACCAGCGTCGCCAGTGCTTCGCCTTCGACGTCTTCCGAGATGATCAGCAACGGCCTGCCGCTCTGCACCACTGCTTCGAGGATCGGCAGCATCGCCTGCAGATTGCCGAGCTTCTTCTCGTGGATGAGCACGTAAGGCTCTTCCAGTTCGACGCGCATCTTGTCGGCATTGGTGACGAAATAGGGTGAGAGATAGCCGCGGTCGAACTGCATGCCTTCGACGACGTCGAGTTCGGTGTCGGCGGTCTTGGCCTCCTCGACGGTGATGACGCCGTCATTGCCGACCTTGTCCATCGCCTTGGCGATCATGGCGCCGACGCTGGCATCGCCATTGGCGGCGATGGTGCCGACCTGCGCGATCTCGGCCGACGACTTGACCTTCTTGGCCTTCGCCTTGATGTCCTTGACCACGGCGGCGACAGCCTGGTCGATGCCACGCTTGAGGTCCATCGGGTTCATGCCCGCGGCAACCAGCTTGGCGCCTTCGCGCAGGATCGATGCGGCCAGCACCGTGGCGGTGGTGGTGCCGTCACCGGCGAGGTCGTTGGTCTTCGAAGCCACTTCGCGCACCATCTGCGCGCCCATGTTCTCGAACTTGTCAGCAAGCTCGATTTCCTTGGCCACCGTCACACCGTCCTTGGTGATGCGCGGCGCGCCATAGGCCTTGTCGATGATGACGTTGCGGCCCTTGGGGCCGAGCGTGACCTTCACCGCATTGGTGAGGATCTCGACGCCGCGCAGCATGCGGTCGCGCGCGTCGGTGGCGAATTTGATTTCCTTGGCAGACATTTTTTTCAATCCCGTTGGTGTGGTGAAGCAAGCGGCTCGCCGGAGCCTGGCAAAGCCAGGCCGGTCAGGCAGCCTTCTTGGCTTTGACGCTCTTCTCGGTGACGACCGTCCCGCTCTTGCCGATAGCGGCCGTCTCGCTCTTGTCGATGACGCCCATAATGTCGGCTTCCTTCATGATCAGCAGGTCCTCGCCGTCGATCTTGACCTCGGTGCCCGACCATTTGCCGAACAGGATGAAGTCGCCGGCCTTGACGTCGAGCGGAACAAGCGCGCCGTTTTCGTCGCGTGCGCCCGGCCCAACGGCGATGACTTCGCCTTCCTGCGGCTTTTCCTTGGCATTGTCGGGAATGATGATGCCGCCCTTGGATTTGACATCGCCTTCGGCGCGCCGGATGACGACGCGGTCGTGGAGTGGCCGAAACTTCATGAGAACTTCTTTCTGGGGCCGGCATAGGCGACCGCGCCGTTCTTATAGGCGTGTTGGCACTCGATAGATAGGAGTGCCAAAAATTATTCGTGGCCAAAATTAAATATTAAAAAGTATTATGATGTCTGCAGGGTTCGAAACGTCGCGAGGCGCCTAGATATTTCGAAAAATTGAATTTCGAGGCCAAAGCGACTATTTATATCGTAAGTTCGATTTCACAATTTCAGGCACGAGGAGAGATTTAGGCGATGGCCGAAGGCAATCAGAGCATCATGGAAAAAGCTGAAGCCCGCTTCATGGACAAGCAGAAGAAGACGGCCGAGCGCAACAAGGCAACCTCCGACTACATGTCCGAAGCGAGGGCCAGGGAGATCAAGACGGCAAGGCTCAGGGAATTGCGCCTGGCCAAGGAAGAGGCCGACCGCGTCGCGGAAGCCTTGAACCCCACACCGAAGAAGAAGCGGGCGACAGTGGCGACAGTCAAGAAAGCCGCCGCCGCGCCGAAGGGGGGCACGTCATGAGCCTGACATTCCCCAATCCAAGTCGCTTCTATGACGAGGCCGGCAAGCGCATCCGCTTTGTCGGCCATGACGGCATGTTCCAGATTTCCTTCTCCGTCGCAGCCGATGCCCTCTCGAAGGTGCCATCAGGGACGGCGACCGCGGAAGCCACCTATCTGGCGGCCTTCGACACCGCGTCCAGCTCCATCCATGACATTGCCAGCAAGGCCTACGCCCGCACCCGCAAGAGCATATATGTGCTCACAGCCGCGGATTTCGGCTAGCGCGCGTTCGTCTTGCATCAGGGCGGCTGAGATCAGCGTGCGTCAGGACTTGCGGTCGGCTTTTGCCCGCCGCTTGACGTCCCGGCTGTTCAGGCGGTCGGCCATCGCTTCCGCATCCCGCAAATTCATGGCCACCATTACCTGTTGCTTAAGCTCGACAGGCTGGCCGGTGAAGATGTCGAAGATAGTCCAGCTCTCGGGCTCGTCCATGCGCAACGCGTAGCGGTTTGCCATATCGGCATCAGGCCCTTGACATGAAAAATGCCGCCGCCATGATCAGGATTGTCCAGGCCACCACCGACAGCTTCAAGGCCAGGCCGCCATGCATTGAAAGTATCTCGCGCATGCGCAGGGCCACGGTGCTCTTCGACAGGGCGGGTGCTGCCGCAATCGCGACCGGGGGCTTGACGCCGAGCTTTCCAAAAGCCGGCAGCAGCGGTGGCGTTCGCATGAAATGACCTCGAATTGCCGGAGAAAACAGGGCTCCTCATAACACCCTTCTTGAAACTCCCCGCATGCCAAATAGAACCCGGTCCGTGAAAGGGCCATGCCGCCCGATTCGCCGCCTTCCATCAGGCGGATCGTCATCTGGCGAAATCCGTGCAACGCGGTTAGGTTGCGCGCGAAACTGAGGTTGTTCAAAGCGTGACAGGCGAACGGAGACGACGATGACGGCGCCCGGCGATTTGCTGCAAGCCTTGTTCATGAGATTGAAGAGCGATGCCTCGCTGACGGCGCTGCTCGGCGGCGCCGGGTTGCGCGAGCAGGCGGCCGACAGTGCCGCCTTCCCTTATGTGACCTATGGCAGGACCAGCGCATTCGATCTGGACACCGGCGCCGACAATGATGACGACCAGCTCATCACGCTGCATGTCTGGTCGAAGGCGCAAGGCGAGGCCGAGACGCGTCTGATCATGGACAGCATCCGGGCGCGCCTTGACGGCGCCGCTTTCGCCACCGGCTCGCGCGACCAGACCCGCCTGTCCCTGGAGTTCGCCGAGGCCCGCTACGACGAGGACCTGGCGCTCTACCACGGGGTGCTGCGGATACGCGCTCTCACCGAGCAAAGTGATTGAAGCAACCTAGATTTGCGCCTGAATCTCGGCCTTGTCGATGACTGACCACACCTCGCGGATGCGACCCTCTCCGAATTCGTAGAAAACATTCTCAGCGAACGACACGCGCTTGCCGTTCACCGGCAGGCCGAACAGCACGCCCTTGGGATGACAGTCGAAATGCAGGCGCGCCGCCACGCGCGGCGGCTGGCAGACCAGCAGTTCGATGTTGAAGCGGAGGTCGGGAATCGCCTCGAAATCGCCTTCGAGCATACGGCGATAACCCGACAGGCCGAGCATTTCGCCATTGTGCTGCACCTCGTCGCCGACAAAGTCTCCAAGTTTCGCCCAGTCCTGGGCATTCAGGCAAGCGATATAGCCCCGGTAAAGGTCGGCAAGGTCTTTATCCGTCATGGCGCCCTCCGATGATTTGGCGTTTCCCGCGCTATTTAGGGCGGCCTTCAGAATGGTCTCGCCTTGACCTGTTCCCAATCTGGCTGCGAATTGAGAACCTGCGCGCAAAAACCATAGCCGCGCAGCCGGTTTTCCGGTTATGAATCCATTGCCCGGTCTGAGGGACTGGGCGGTAGGATCGCATTCATTCGTTGCGCGCGCAGGGGGTATTGCGGGGATGGATTTTCACCCGTTCACCGTTCATTTCACGTTCAGCACAGTTGCGTTACAACGCCGACCATGAAAACGCTTCGCTCTCATGTCAGAACCGCGATACTGGCGCTCACAGCGGCCGGCCTGTTGGCGTCGCAAGCGACGCCGGCAGCCGCGGCGGATTGCTACGCGATCGGCCAGCAGGTTGCCGAGCAGAATGGCGGCACGCTGGCCAAGGCTTCGCAGACGACGCGTGGCGGCCAGGAGGTCTGCGTCATCGTCGTGCTTGTGCCGGGCAAGGACGGCCAGCGTCCGCGCCGTTCCGAGATCGTCGTCCCGGCGAACTGATCCAATCTTCCCTCTTGCAGGGCTCGTTTCCCAGACCACCGGAATCGGCCTATAGCTGACACATCAACAGGCCTGACCGATCATGCGCGTACTCGTCGTAGAAGATGACAAGGATCTCAACCGGCAGCTGGCCGACGCGCTGGTCGATGCCGGCTATGTCGTCGACCGCTCCTATGACGGCGAGGAGGGGCATTTCCTCGGCGACACGGAGCCCTACGATGCCGTCGTGCTCGACATCGGCCTGCCGCAGATGGACGGCATCAGCGTCGTCGAGCGCTGGCGCCGCAACGGCCGCAAGATGCCGGTGCTGATCCTGACAGCGCGCGACCGCTGGAGCGACAAGGTGTCGGGCATCGATGCCGGCGCCGACGACTATGTCACCAAGCCGTTCCACATCGAGGAGGTGCTGGCCAGGGTGAGGGCGCTGATCCGCCGCGCCGCCGGCCATGCCTCGTCCGAGCTCACTTGCGGGCCGCTGCGCCTCGACACCAAGGCCTCCAAGGCCGATGTCAACGGCGTGCCGCTGAAGCTGACCTCGCATGAGTTCCGCCTGCTGGCCTATCTGATGCACCATATGGGCGAGGTGGTGTCGCGCACCGAGCTGGTCGAGCATCTTTACGACCAGGATTTCGACCGCGATTCCAACACCATCGAGGTCTTTGTCGGCCGGCTGCGCAAGAAGATGGGCATCGACATGATCGAAACCGTGCGCGGCATGGGCTATCGCATGCGTGAGCCGGAGGCGTAAGGCGGAACCGCTCCCCATACCAGCAAGGAAGCCTTTTTCGGCGCGGCTCTGGCCGCGCTCGCTGGCCTTCCGCGTCATCGGCTTTTCCACGATCTGGGCGATCCTCACCCTGATCGTCATCTTCACTCTGATCACCACGCTCTACCGCCAGGCCAGCGAGCGCGGCTTCGACAGCCTGCTGTCGGCGCATCTGTTCAATCTGATCGGCTCGGTCGGCGTTTCCGAATCCGGCCAGCTCACCGGTGCTCCCGACCTTGGCGACCTGCGCTTCTCGGAGCCGAATTCGGGCTGGTACTGGTCGGTGGAGCCGGCTTCCGAAGGTGTGCACGGCAACCTTCATTCGTCCTCGATGACCACGACGATCCCGTCGCCGACCGTCGCCGAGGTGCCGTTCAATTCGAGCTTCCAGCGCAGCTACTCCACCGACGGTATCGGCGACGAGCAGCTCGAAGTGTTCGAGAGCGAATTCGTGCTCGATGCCAAGAACCGCGCCGCGCGCTTCCGCGTGATGGGCAACAAGACCGAGCTCGAACAGGAGATCGCCACCTTCCAGGGCCGATTGCTGACCTATCTCAGCCTGTTCGGCGTCGGCATGATCGCCATCAATGCGATTGCTATCCTGCTCGGCCTCCAGCCCTTGCGCCGGGTTCGCAACGCGCTTGCCCAGGTGCGCGAAGGCACGGCGCAGCGGCTCGATGGCCGGTTTCCCGCCGAGATCGAGCCGCTCGCCAACGAGACCAATGCGCTGATCGAAAACAACAAGCGCATCGTCGAGCGCTCGCGTACGCAGGTCGGCAACCTTGCCCATTCGCTGAAGACGCCGCTCGCCGTGCTGATCAATGAGGGCCGGGCTCTCGGCGGCGCCAAGGGCCAGCTCATCGCCGACCAGGCGGCGTCGATGCAGAAACAGGTCGACCACTACCTGCAGCGGGCACGGGTCGCGGCGCAGCGCGACAGCGTCGTCTACCGCACGCCGGTGACGCCGCTGGTGCAGCGCATGGTGCGCGTGCTGCAAAAACTCAAGCCTGATGTCAGCCTGTCGCTTGTGTTGCCGGCGGCCGACATCGTCTTCGCCGGCGAGCGCGAGGATCTGGAGGAACTGCTCGGCAACCTTCTCGACAATGCGATGAAATGGGCGAAGAGCACTGTTGCCGTATCCGTCACGCCGGCCGCAGCCGGCCTGTTCGAGCTATCGATCGAGGATGACGGTCCCGGCATCCCCGAGGACAAGGCCCGCGATGTCTTGAAACGCGGCCGGCGCCTCGACGAGACAAAGCCGGGAACCGGGCTCGGACTTGCCATCGTTGCCGACCTCGTCAACGAGTATGGCGGGGCGCTGGCGCTGGAACGCTCCACGATGGGCGGGCTGAAGGCGGTTGTGCGCTTGCGGAGCTTGCAATGATGTACTGCCCAGGGCCAATCGACACGGCCGAATGCCTGTGTTATGGCGGCCCCTCGATTGCGCAAAAGCCGTTAAGAACGGCCAAATTTCCGACAAATATCAATAGTATGACGTCCTGACGCCCCCGATGACGCGGCCCCCAGCGCATCCCGTTCAAGAAAACCGGTTGTTGGCATGAAGATTCGCGTTGCGCTCGTTTCCGCACTGCTCGCTCTTTCCGGCTGCGGAACGCTGGGCAAGGGCAGTGGCCCGGATATCTCCATCACCAACCCGCCCGCGTCGCCTCCTTCAGGGGCCAAAGTCGCGACGACGATCATCTCGGCCATGGCCGGCGGGCTCGTCGGCGGATCGATCGGCAGCGGCCTGAACAGCACCGAGAAGCGCAAGGCGCTCGAGGCGGAATACAAGGCGCTCGAATATACGGCGAGCGGCCAGAAGGTGACGTGGAAGAGCGACAGTTCGGCTCATTCCGGCGAAGTCGTCGCGGCCCAGCCCTACCGCGTCGGCTCGCAGGATTGCCGCCAGTACACCCATACGGTGTTTACCGGCACGGCCGGCCAGACCGCGCGGGGCACCGCATGCCGCAACGCCGACGGCAGCTGGACGCCGCTGACCTGAACATTGGGCCGGGGCCGGAATCCCGTCAAAGCGTCGCAGCACCCTCATGTTGTGAGAGCAGGGCTCTCGCTCTATTGGAAGAACCATGCTGTTCTGGGTCATAGCCGCACTCCTCACGCTGGGCGCAAGCCTGGCGGTGCTGCTGCCGCTGACCAGCGGCGGCACGGACGCTCCGACCAGCAGCGACCATGACCTCGAAGTCTATCGCGATCAATTGGCCGAGCTCGAGCGTGACGCCGCGCGCGGCCTGATCCAGCCGGCGGAAGCCGAGGAGGCGCGCGCCGAAATCGCCCGCCGCGTCCTTCGGCTGGGAAATGCCGGCCAGGCCGATGCCGCGACGCTTCAGCAGCCGTCAAAGGCGGCCAGGCTGGTGGCGACATCAGCGGTGCTGATGGTCCCGCTGCTCAGCTGGGGCATGTACAGCCAGCTCGGCTCGCCCGATCTGCCGTCGCAGCCGCTTGCCGAACGGCTGGCCAAGAATCCGGCCGATAGTTCGGTCGATGAGTTGGTGGCGCGCGCCGAGGCCCATCTTGCCGCCAACCCTGGCGATGGACGCGGCTGGGACGTGCTCGCCCCGATCTATCTGCGCCTGCAGCGCTTTCCCGATGCCGTGACCGCCTATCGCAATGCCATCCGCCTCGATGGCGACACGGCTGCCCGCGAGGCCGGTCTCGGCGAAGCGATTGCCAATGCGGCCGGCGGCATCGTTTCGGCCGATGCGCAATCCGCTTTCGAACAGGCGCTAAAACTCGACCCGGCAAACGCGAAAGCCTCGTTCTATTTGGCGATGGCGCTGGCCCAGGAAGGCCGCATACCCGAGGCAACCACGGCTTGGCAGAAAATGCTCGATTCCCTGCCGCAGGATTCGCCATGGCGCGGAGCTGTCCAACAGGCACTGGCCGAGGCCGCCAACCGCAGCGTCGCGTCAGGAGAGCCCGCCAAAGGCCCCGACGCCGCAGCCGTCGATGCCGCCTCGTCGATGGCGCCGCGGGACAGGCAGGCCATGATCGAAACCATGGTCGCCGGCCTCGACGAAAAATTGCGGCAAAATCCGCGCGACACGGAAGGATGGATGCGGCTCATTCGTTCCTATGTTGTGCTGGGCAAGGCCGACCAGGCGCGGGACGCGCTGCATCGCGGTATTGCCGTGTTTGGCGCCGACAGTGAGGAAGCGAAGAAATTCACCGCCTTTGCCGCCTCGCTCGGCCTGACGGCGACGGAGTAGGACATGACGCGCAAGCAGAAGCGATTGTCGGTGATTGTCGGAGGTCTTGCCTTCCTCGGCGCCGCCACCGGGCTGACCTTCTATGCGTTGGGCCAGAAGGCCTCCTATTTCTATATGCCCGCCGATCTGACCACCGCCAGCTTGCAGCCGGGACAGCGCATCAGGCTCGGCGGCCTCGTCGAAAAGGGCACGGTCGTGCGCGGGCAGGGCGCGACGGTTGCGTTCTCGGTCACCGACACGCACAAATCGGTCAAGGTCAGCTATACCGGCATCCTGCCCGATCTGTTCCGCGAGGAGCAGGGCGTCATCACCGAAGGCAGCTTTGGCGCCGACGGCGTTTTCGTCGCCGACAGCGTGCTGGCCAAGCATGACGAGCGCTACATGCCCAAGGAAGTCGCTGACGGGCTGAAGGCCAAGGGCGTGTGGCAAGAGAGCAAGAGCCAGTAATGGTTGAGACCGGACACTTCGCGCTCGTCCTCGCCTTTGTGCTGTCGCTGGTGCAGACGCTGGTGCCGCTGATCGGCGCCCGTACCGGCAACCAGAGGCTGATGGCTGTCGGCGGTCCCGTCACGGTCACAGGCTTCGCGCTCACGGCGCTATCGTTCGCAGCACTCGCCGGCGCCTATGCAAGTTCCGATTTCTCGGTGGCGAGCGTGTGGGAAAACTCGCATTCGCTGCAGCCGCTGATCTACAAGATCACCGGAACCTGGGGCAATCACGAAGGCTCGATGCTGCTCTGGGTGCTGATCCTGACCTTCTTCGGTGCGCTGGTCGCTGTCTTCGGCTCCAACCTTCCGGCGACGCTGCGCGCCAATGTGCTGGCCGTGCAGGGGGCGATCGGCGCCACCTTCTTCCTGTTCATCCTGGCGACATCCAATCCGTTCACCCGGCTCAATCCGGCGCCGATCGAGGGCCGCGATCTCAACCCGGTCCTGCAGGATCTTGGCCTCGCCATCCATCCGCCGCTGCTCTATCTCGGCTATGTCGGGTTCTCTATCTGCTTTTCCTTCTCGGTCGCCGCCCTCATCGAAGGCCGCATCGATGCCTCCTGGGCGCGCTGGGTGCGGCCGTGGACGCTGGTCGCCTGGATGTTCCTCACCGGCGGCATCGCGATGGGCTCCTACTGGGCCTACTACGAGCTCGGCTGGGGCGGCTTCTGGTTCTGGGATCCGGTCGAAAACGCCTCCTTTATGCCGTGGCTGGCCGGCACGGCTCTTCTGCATTCGGCGATCGTCATGGAGAAGCGTTCGGCGCTCAAGATCTGGACGCTGCTGCTTGCCATCCTCACCTTCTCGCTGTCGCTGCTCGGCACCTTCCTGGTGCGCTCCGGCGTGCTGACCTCGGTGCATGCTTTCGCCACCGATCCGACCCGCGGCATCTTCATCCTGTGCATTTTGACGCTGTTCATCGGCGGCTCGCTGGCCCTGTTTGCGCTGCGCGCCTCGCGGCTGACGGCCGGCGGCCTGTTCCACCCGATCTCGCGCGAAGGCGCACTCGTCCTCAACAATCTGTTCCTGACCACGGCCACGGCCACCGTGCTGGTCGGCACGCTCTATCCGCTGGCGGTCGAAGCGCTTTCGGCCGGCAAGATCTCAGTCGGCGCCCCCTTCTTCAACCTGACATTCGGCCCGCTGATGGTGCCGCTGCTGGTCGTGGTTCCTTTCGGACCATTGCTCGCCTGGAAGCGCGGTGACCTCTATGCCGTCGCCCAGCGCTTGATGGCGGCTTTCGGCGCCGCTCTCCTGGCGATGCTGGTCACCGGGCTGTTCATCGACGGCGCGTCGGTGTTCGCCGCACTTGGTGTCGGCCTCGCCTGCTGGCTGGTCTGCGGCGCGCTCACCGACCTCGCCGTCAAGTCCGGCTTTGGCAATGTGTCGCACGCCATCATGCTGCGCCGTTTCGCCGGCCTGCCGCGTTCGGTGTTCGGCACTGCACTTGCCCATCTCGGCCTCGGGCTGACGACGCTCGGCATTGTCGGCACGCTGTGCTTCGGCACCGAAAGGATACTGTCGATGCATGCCGGCGAGAGCGTCGAACTCTCCGGCCACACGCTGCGTTTCGACGGCCTCTTCCCGGCGCAGGGTCCGAACTACAGCGAGCAGCGCGGCCGCTTTTCCCTGATCGGCGCCGATGGCGGCGTTTCAGCCGAAATCACCTCGGCCAAGCGCTTCTTTCCGGTGCGGCAGACGACGACGACCGAATCCGGCATCGAGACGATCGGCTTCAACCAGCTCTATCTGTCGCTGGGCGATGAAGGCACCGATGGATCCGTCGTGGTGCGCCTGTGGTGGAAGCCGCTGGTGACGCTGATCTGGGGCGGAGCTCTGGTGATGATGGCGGGAGCCGCAATGTCGCTGCTCGACCGTCGCCTGCGGGTTGGCGCACCCTCGCGCCGCCGCAAGCAGGCAGCCTCCATGCCGTCGGCAGGCGCGCCGTGAGCACCAGGTTCTCGTTGGCCTCGCTCACCCTGCTTCTGGCGCTGCTGTTTGCCGGCGCCGCGCAAGCGGTGAAACCGGACGAGGTTCTCACCGATCCGGCGCTCGAGGCGAGGGCGCGGCTCCTGTCGGAAGGCCTGCGCTGCATGGTCTGCCAGAACCAGTCCATCGACGAATCCGATGCAGACCTCGCCCGCGACCTGCGCATCCTGGTGCGCCAGCGCCTGGTTGCCGGCGATACCGACCAGCAGGTGATGGACTATATCGTGTCGCGCTACGGCGAGTTCGTGCTGTTGAAGCCGCGCTTCAGCCCGCGCAACGCCTTGCTTTGGGGCACGCCGGTGCTTCTGCTTCTAGTCGGCGGCATTTTCATTGTGCTGACCACACGCTCCCGCCGCTCGTTGGCAACCAAGGCGCTGAGCGCCGAGGAACAGGCGGCGCTGGACAAGATGCTGAGCGACTAGCTCGGCCATTCCTCCAAAGGCCAGTCCCGCGACGTGTGGATGGCGCGCAGGATAACAATGCTCTGACGGCCGGCGATCAGGCGCAATTCATAGGCAATGATGTAGGGCAGGCGGCCGATGGGCTTCTCATAAGTGCCTGTTACCCGGCCAGGTCGGCCCGTCGCCATATCACCAAGGCCCCGGCCCATTTCACGGATACGGTCCGCGAGGCGTCGGGCGGCGGCAGGATTGTCCTGAGCGATAAAGGCAACTTGCTGCGTGAGATCGTCCAGCGCTTCTCGCGACCAGGTGACGAACCGCTTCACGCCTTGCCTGCGCGCCTGGCTTTCGCTGCTTCGATCACCGCGTCGAGCTCCGCCATGGCGTCGTCGTGGGGCACGACACGGCCAGCCTCTGCGTCGGCCATGCCACGTTTTATGCCTTCGATGATATCCAGCTCGCGATCGACATAGGCTGAGACCGCCTCGGCGGCGAGGAACGATTTACTACGCCTGGTATCGGTAGCGATCTGCTCCAGCTTCAGCTTGGTCTCGGACGAGACTCGAATGGTCATGGTGGTGCTTGCTGTCATTGTGAAAGCCTTGTGCTGAGTTGTGTACACCATAGGGCAGCAGGCGAGCGCAACCAAGCGATTTGTGCGACCGCCCAACATTACAAAACTTTCATGCACCGGAAATGGCGCCGTAATGTGCGCCTCTCTATTTCTCTTGTCCGAGGATGCTCTGCCTGAGCCGCATCCAGTGAAAAGAGGATACGAGACCCATGACTATCGCCCCCAACCCATATTCCCGCACCCGCAAACGCCTGTTGGCCGCCGCCGCTTCGCTGGCCATTGCCGGCGGCATCGGTTTCGGCGCCGTTGCCACTGGTACAGCTCCCGTTCTGGCCGACGCCGTGCGGGTCGAAGCGCCCCAGGTGCCGGGCTTTGCCGATGTCGTCGAGCGCGTTTCGCCGGCCGTGGTCAGCGTCAAGGTCAAGGCCAAGATCGAGCCTGCCGCCGATGACGGCTCCGACCAGTCCGACGATCCGGACGGCATGAACAACCTGCCCGACAATCCGCAGCTGCGCCAGTTCTTCAAGCAATTCCGCGGCTTTGGTGATCAGAACGGCCATGACGGCGGCAATCGTCGCTTCAGCCACCGCGACCATAACAACGACCAGCCGCGTCCGGTGGCGCAGGGTTCTGGCTTCTTCATCTCCGATGATGGCTATCTCGTCACCAACAACCATGTCGTCGAGGAAGGCTCCGCCTTCACAGTGGTGATGAATGACGGCAAGGAGCTTGACGCCAAGCTGATCGGCACCGATCCGCGCACCGATCTGGCGGTGCTCAAGGTCGATGGCGTCGGCAAGTTCACCTATGTCGATTTCGCCGACGATTCCAAGGTTCGCGTCGGCGACTGGGTGGTGGCCGTCGGCAATCCGTTCGGCCTCGGCGGCACCGTCACCGCCGGCATCGTCTCGGCCCGTGGCCGTGATATCGGCGCCGGTCCCTATGATGACTTCATCCAGATAGACGCTTCGGTCAACCGCGGCAATTCGGGCGGCCCGACCTTCAACCTTAACGGCCAGGTCGTCGGCATCAACACCGCGATCTTCTCGCCGTCGGGCGGAAGCGTCGGCATCGCCTTCGACATTCCGGCCTCGACCGCCAAGCAGGTGGTGCAGGATCTGATGAAGAGCGGCTCGGTGCAGCGTGGCTGGCTCGGCGTCGAAATCCAGCCGGTTACATCGGACATCGCCGAATCACTGGGCCTGAAGTCGCAGAACGGGGCTCTGGTTTCGGGCGCCCAGGACGGTGGCCCCGGCAAGAAGGCCGGCATCACCGCCGGTGACGTGATCACCCAGGTCGAAGGCAAGGACGTCGCATCGCCGAAGGAACTGGCTCGTCTGATCGGCGCCTACCCACCCGGCAAGTCGGTCGACGTCACGGTGTGGCGCGACGGCAAGAGCCAGACCATCAAGGTCGATCTCGGCACGTTGCCATCCACTGACAAGCAGGCCTCGGCCGACCCGCAGCAGCCCGCGGCACCGGCAAAGCCCGCCGCGCTGGCCGATCTCGGCCTCACCGTCACCAAGTCGGAAAACGGCAAGGGCCTGGTGGTGACCGATGTCGATCCCGACAGCGATGCCGCCGACCGCGGCATCCAGCCCGGCGATGTCATCACCTCGGTCAATTCGACGGAGGTGAACGGCACCGAAGACGTCGCCAAGGCGATGGCCGATGCGGTCAAGTCCGGCCGCAAGGCGGTGCTGATGCAGATCACCCGCGACGATTCAAACCGCTTCGTCGCGCTGCCAGTCGCCAAAGGCTGACATCACACAGTTTCCAGTGCGGCGGTTTCAACACCCCCGAGCCGCCGCACGGGAAGCAAGGGGCCGAACGCGTTAGTCAGTCATCGTGTTCTGCCCCCGGCGGCAGCGGGCGCCCATCGCCCGCTGCCGCTCTAACAGCGAAGCATGTCGCCCAAAAGTGCACTGCGGTTTTGGCAAAACGACATGCTTGAACGAAAGCTTTTGCGCTCATGGCGGCCCCTCAATCTTCCGGCGAAATCGCGTATAACGGCTCTATGAAGATTCTCGTCATAGAAGACGATCGCGAGGCGGCCGACTATATGCAGAAGGCCTTTGCCGAGGCTGGGCACACCGCCCATGTCGCCGGCGACGGCGAAACCGGCTTTGCGCTGGCCGATGCCGGCGACTATGACGTGATGGTCGTCGACCGCATGATGCCACGCCGCGACGGGCTCTCCGTCATTGCCGGCCTGCGCTCGCGCGGCAACACCACGCCGGTGCTGATCCTGTCGGCGCTGGGCGAAGTCGATGACCGCGTCACCGGTCTGCGCGCCGGCGGGGACGACTATCTGACCAAGCCCTATGCCTTTTCCGAATTGCTCGCCCGCGTCGAGGTGCTGAACCGCCGCGCCAGCGCCAGGGAGGCCGAAACCGTCTACCGGGTCGGCGATCTCGAGCTTGACCGGCTGTCCCATTCGGTCAAGCGCGCGGCGCGCGAGATCACGCTGCAGCCGCGCGAATTCCGCCTGCTCGAATATCTGATGCGCCATGCCGGCCAGGTGGTGACGCGCACCATGCTGCTCGAAAATGTCTGGGACTATCATTTCGATCCGCAGACCAACGTGATCGACGTTCACGTCTCGCGCCTGCGTGGCAAGATCGAGAAGGGTTTCGACAAGCCGATCCTGCATACGGTTCGCGGCGCCGGCTATATGCTGAAGAGCGGCTAGAGCATGATCCCAAAAAGTAGGTACCGGTTTTTGGAGAAGATCATGCTCCAACAAAGGGGTAGGTCATGATGAGATTTCAGCCAAATCTCATCATGAGCTAGAACTCGATGGCCCTTTCCCTGCCGGCCATCATGAGGACGACGGCGGCGCGGCTTTCAGCGCTTTATTTCCTGCTTTTCGCGCTATGTGCCGTGTTGCTGGTCTTCTACATGACGTCGTTGTCGGCCCGCATGCTGACCGGCCAGACCCAGCAGACCATCAATGACGAGGTGCTCGGCCTCGCCCGTGCCTATCAGAGCGGCGGCCTGCCGCGGCTGGTGCGCGTCGTCGAGCAGCGCTCGCGCCAGCCCGGCGCCAACCTCTATCTCATTGCCGATGTCAACGGCCAGATCCTCACCGGCAACGTGCAGAGCCTGGCACCGGGGGTGCTCGAGACCGATGGCTGGACGACCGAACCCTTCTCCTATCGCCGTTTCGGCGAAGGTGAGCTCGAACGGCAGCGCAACCAGGCTGCCGACCCGAACGGCGCGCAGCCCGGCGAGACCGAAATTCAGTCCGAGGGCGAGAAGGGCCACAACGCCATCGCGCTGGTGCTGCGGCTGCCCAACCAGATGATCATGCTTGTCGGCCGCGATCTCGGCGAGCCCGAGCGCTTCCGCGCCGTCGTCCGCCGCGCGCTGATGCTGGCGCTGGGCATGATGGGCCTGGGCGGGCTGCTGATCTGGTTCCTTGTCGGCCGCGCCGCGCTGAAGCGCATCGACAGCGTCTCGGAGGCAAGCCGCCGCATCATGGGCGGCGATCTCACGGGACGGCTGCCGGTGACCGGCGCCGGCGATGAGTTCGACCGCCTGTCGGAAAACCTCAACACCATGCTGGCCAGGATCGCGACGCTGAACGAAGGGCTGAAGCAGGTCTCCGACAACATCGCCCATGATTTGAAGACGCCGCTGACCAGGCTGCGCAACCGCGCCGAGGCCACACTTTCGGGCAAGCACAAGACCACCGACTACCGGCTGGCGCTGGAAGGCACCATCGCCGAATCCGACCAGCTGATAAAAACCTTCAACGCCATCCTGATGATCTCCAGGCTGGAGGCCGGCTATTCCTCGGAGAGCACCAGCAAGGTCGATCTCGCCGCCGCGGTGCATGACGTTGTCGAGCTTTATGAGCCGGTGGCGGAGGAGGCTGGCGTGGTGCTTGAAACTGCCGCGGACGGGAATTTTTCCGTCGATGGCAACCGCGAGCTGATCGGCCAGGCACTGTCGAACATCGTCGACAACGCCATCAAATACTCGACCGATGCGACGGAAAAGCCTGCCGTGCGCGTAGCCCTGCAGCGCGTCGGTCACGAAATCCGCCTTTCCGTTTCCGACAATGGCCATGGCATCCCCGACGATGCCGACCGCGCCAGGGCGACCGAGCGCTTCGTGCGGCTGGAAAAGAGCCGCTCGCAGCCGGGATCCGGCCTTGGTCTCAGCCTCGCCAAGGCGATCATGACTTTTCACAATGGCCGGCTTGAACTTCTGCCTGCCAATCCCGGATTGTCCGTTATCATGAGCTTCCCGGGGCGGGAGGACCATTGATGGCGGTGCGGATGGCGCAGAAACGGATCGAGACCGAATGGCGCCTGCAACTGGCGGCGCAGCTCGCGCCGCTGGATGAGACCCGCGCCCGGCGTGAACTGTCGGAGATCGCTGGCGATGCCAAGGACGAGAACCTGCCGCGGCTGGCGAAATTCCTAGGAGGCAAGGGCGCGGCCCAGGAGTTTCTCGCTGCGGTCTTCGATCTCTCGCCTTTCCTCCGCGATGTCGCGCGCCGCCGGCCGCAAATCCTCGACGCGCTGTTCGATGTCAGTGTCGAGGCTCGGCTGCTCGCCATCGCCGAAGCGATCGGCAAGGCCGCCTTTTCCGAGACCGTTTCCGAATCCAGCCTGATGATGGAACTCAGGCAGTGGAAGGGTGAAGCTCACTTCCTGATCGCACTTGCAGACCTCTCCGGCGAGGCCGATACCGCGCTGACGGTAAGGCGCCTCAGCAATCTCGCCGATGCCTGCACCTGCGCGGCGGTCGACTTCCTGCTGCGCGAGGCGCACAGCCAAGGCAAGCTCAAATTGCCCGATCCCGAAAATCCGTCACGGCAATCCGGCTGGATCGTGCTCGGCATGGGCAAGCTTGGCGCGCATGAACTGAATTTCTCCTCCGACATCGACCTCGTCGTCTTCTTCGATCCGGATGCGCCGGCGATCGTCGATCCGCTCGAGGCCACAGAGCTGTTTGCGCGCCTGACCCGCAGGCTGGTCCGCATCCTGCAGGACCGCACCGGGCACGGCTATGTCTTCCGCACCGATTTGAGGCTTCGTCCCGATCCAGGCTCGACGCCGCTGGCGATCCCGGTCGAGGCAGCACTTCGCTACTATGAGGCGCGCGGCCAGAACTGGGAGCGCGCCGCCATGATCAAGGCGCGTCCCGTGGCCGGCGATCTCGATGCCGGGGACGCGTTCCTGCGGGAATTGCAGCCCTATGTCTGGCGCAAATACATGGACTATGCGGCGATCGCCGACGTTCATTCGATCAAGCGCCAGATCCATGCCCACAAGGGTCATGGCGAGATCGCGGTCAAAGGACACAACGTCAAGCTCGGCCGCGGCGGCATTCGCGAAATCGAATTCTTCGTCCAGACCCAGCAACTGATCGCGGGCGGCCGTTTTCCGGAGCTGCGCGGCCGCGAGACGGTGCCGATGCTGGGTGCGCTGGCGGCGCGCAACTGGATCACCGCCGATGCACGCGACGCGCTCACGCAGCAATATTGGTTTCTGCGCCGCGTCGAACACGCCATCCAGATGGTCGCCGACGAGCAGACGCATAATCTGCCCGACGATGATGAAGGGCTGGAACGCATCGCCCATATGCTGGGCTTTGCCGATGCCGCCAGATTTGCCGAAACCTTTCGCGCGGCTTTGCATGAGGTCGAGCGCCATTACGCCGCGCTGTTCGAGACCGCGCCTGAATTGTCGGCCGGCGTCGGCAATCTGGTCTTCACCGGCGATGTCGACGATCCCGACACGCTGCAGACCTTGCACGGCCTTGGCTTCCAGCGGCCAAGCGACATCTGCCGCGTGATTCGAGGCTGGCATTTCGGCCGCTACCGCGTCACCCAGTCTGCGGAAGCGCGCGAGCGGCTGACCGAACTGACGCCGGCGCTGCTCAAAGCCTTCGGCCAGACGCGCCGGGCCGACGAGGCGCTGGTTCGCTTCGACGAATTCCTCGCCGGCCTGCCCGCCGGCATCCAGCTGTTTTCGCTGCTGCAGTCGAATCCCGCCCTGCTGAAACTAATGGCGACGATCATGGGCGCCGCGCCTCGGCTGGCGGCAATCATCACAAGGCGCCCGCATGTCTTCGACGGCCTGCTCGACCCGGCGCTGCTCGCCGAACTGCCCAACCGAGCCTATCTCTCAGCGCGGTTGGCCGCTTTCATCGAAGGCGACCGGGCTTATGAGGACGTGCTCGACCGTTTGCGCATCTTTGCCTCCGAGCAGAAATTCCTGATCGGTGTCAGGCTGCTCGCCGGCAAGATCGACCCCGCCCGCCCCGGCCCCGCCGTTTTCGATCTCGCCGACCTCACCATCGACGCCGCATTGCAGGCGGTGACCACCGAATTCGCGCTGCGTCATGGCCGCATCGCCGGCGGCACCGTGTCGCTGCTCGGCATGGGCAAACTCGGCAGCCGCGAGCTCACCGCCGGCTCCGACGTCGACCTCATTCTGCTCTACGACCACGACGCGAATGCCGACGAGTCCGACGGCGACAAGCCGCTCGCACCATCGCACTACTATACCAGGATGACGCAGCGGCTGATCGCGGCTGTCTCGGCGCCGACCGCCGAAGGCGTTCTCTACGAGCTCGACCTGCGCTTGCGGCCATCCGGCAACAAGGGCCCGGTGGCCACCCACATCGATGCCTTCAAGAAATACCAGCGCCAGGAGGCCTGGACCTGGGAGCACATGGCGCTGGCCCGGGGGCGCGCCATCGGCGGCGACGCGGCCCTTTGCGCCGAGGTCGAGGCCGAGGTGGCGGCACTTCTGGCCTTGCCGCGCGACGCCGCCAAGGTGAGGGCGGAGGCATCCGAGATGCGCGCGCTGATCGAGAAGGAAAAATCGCCGCGCGATCTCTGGGACATCAAGCTCATCTCCGGCGGCCTCATCGACCTCGAATTCATCGCGCAGGTGGCGGTTATAACCGGGCAGGTCGAAGCCGGCCGCAGGGTGACCGCGACCGGCGAAAAACAGGCGCATCTGTCGCCGGATTTCGCCGAGGCCGACGTCAGGCAGCAGCTTTGCGAAGCCTACCAGCTCTATCTGGCGCTGACCCAGATGACGCGGCTTTGCCTCACCGGCGCATTCGAACGCGATGACGTTCCGCCGGGACTGTCGGATCTGCTTCTGGCGGTGACTGACCTGCCGGATTTCGGTGTGCTGGAAGCACACCTCAAGGAGACGTCGCAAAAGGTCAGAAAGGATTTCGACCTTTTGCTTCGTACGAAACGGTTGTGAGGGCGTGAAGCGCTGGCGGCTGTTTCGGATCGCATCGGGGGTGACGATGCAACAGGAGAATACCCATGAGAAAGACAACCGGACTTGCCCTTGCCTTCGTCGCGCTTGCCGGCGCCGTTGGCACCACCGCCTATGCCGAGAACAATGCCAGCGCCAGAATGCGCGAGGGCGCGATGATGCGCCTCGACAAGGCGATGAAGGATTCCAACGGCACCATTAGCTTCGACCGGTTTTCCGACGCCATGAACGCGCGGCTGAAGAAGCTGGTCGCCGACAATGGCGGCAAGCTGACCGTTGCCCAGCTCGCCGACGCGCTGGAAAAGGCGCGGTTCGAGAAATGGCAAAGCGTATCGTCGCCCGCTACGACACCAAGGGCGACGGCACGCTGACCACGGACGACATCACCGGGCGTGAGAAGAAGGTGTTTGCCATGCTCGACCGCAACAATGACGGCAAGATCGAGCGCAACGAACTCCCAAAGAAAGGCCGCATGGGCCGCCACCACCAATGGGACGGCGGCGACGACAGCATGGAGTGAGTGGCGATATGTCTCCGGCGGCGAAAGCCGCCGGAGCCCTTACATGACCGCGGCTACCCAGTCCTTGAACGCAGCGGAGAGCACCGCTCGCATTGGCGGGCCGTCAGGCCGCCGCCTTCACCGCCGGTTGCGCCTTCTTCACCGGGATGCGCACCGACACGATCGTGCCGACGCCTTCGGTCGAGCGGATTTTCAGCGCTCCTCCTTGCAACTCGGCCAGCGAGCGCGAGATGGCAAGGCCGAGGCCGGAACCGGCGTGGTTCTTCGAAAACTGGTTCTGCACCTGTTCGAAGGGGCGGCCAAGCTTGCTCAGTGCCTCCTTCGGAATGCCGCAGCCATTGTCCTCGATGGTCAGCACCAGCGCGCCTGACGTGTTGCGGGCGCGCACCGAGATATGGCCGCCCTGGCCGGTGAACTTCACCGCATTCGACAGCAGATTGATGGCGATCTGCTTGATCGCCCGGCGGTCGGCGAACAGCGTCATCGTATCGGCGATGCGGGTTTCGACCGTGATCGATTTCTCCGCCGCCTGCAGCGAGATCACCCGCACCGTCTCGCGGATCAGCGGGCAGAGATCGATTTCCTCGCGGTCCACCGAGAATTGGCCGGCTTCGATCTTCGACATATCGAGTATGTCGTTGATGACGCCGAGCAGATATTTGCCGCTGCCGTTGATGTCGTTGGCATATTCCTCGTAACGCGGCGAACCCAACGGCCCGAACAGGCCCTGTTCCATCAGTTCGGAGAACCCGATGATGGCGTTGAGCGGCGTGCGCAGTTCATGCGACATGTTGGCCAGGAACTCGGACTTGGCCCGGTTGGCGGCCTCGGCGCGCTCGGTTTCCTTCATGTATTCGCGGTTGAGTTCGACCAGTTCCTTGGCGCGTTCCTCCTCGGCACGGCGGGCAAGGCTGAGGTCGTGGATGGTCGCCATCAGCCGGCGCTCGCTGTCGACCAGCTTTTCCTGGTGCAGCTTGATCTGGGTGATGTCGGAGCCGACGGAGACTGTGCCGCCGTCCCGGGTCCTCAGTTCGTTGACCTGCAGCCAGCGTCCGTCGGAAAGCTGCCGCTCGAAGGTCGCGCCGCCTTGTGGCCCGTTGGTGTTGGCCAGCCGCCGTTCCGAGGCGAAGGCCAGCATGCGCTCTTCAAGCACGGCGCGCGCAGCGCCCGGCATGACGTCGCGGTCCGACAGGCCGTTGTCCTTCTGGTATTTGGAATTGCACATGATCAGGCGCTGGGCGGCATCCCACAGCACGAAGGATTCGTTGATGTTTTCGATCGCGGTCCGCAGGCGCAGGTCGGCCGCCTCCGAGCGCAGCGCCAGATGCCGCTGCTCGGTGACGTCGACGGCAATGCCGATCAGCTGGATCTCAGGCGCTTCCGGGTCGATCACCTGGGCCCTGGCGCGCATCCACACCCACTGGCCGTCGGCGTGACGCATCCGGAACACCTGGTCGATATGGTCGATCTCGCGCTCGACGATTTTGTTGGCCAGCTCGAACAGGTCGCCGTCCTCGGGGTGGATGATGTCGTCGACCTCGCCGAACGACAGCATCGAGTTGCAGGGCTCGTAGCCCAGCATGTCGTACATCGAGCGCGACCAGTACATCTTGCCGCGCACCATGTCCCAGTCCCACAGGCCGCAGCGACCGCGAACCAGCGCCATGTCGATGCGCTGATGGGCTTCGAGATAGATGCGGTCGGCTGTCTGGGCGCGCGATGCCTGGCCGAAATAGGCGTAGAGGATGATGATCAGCACGCCGGCTGTCAGCACAAACAGCGTGACGTTGAGCGAGACGGTCTTGCGCCAGTTGTCGAACGCCGCTTCCTGCGGCACCAGCACGGCGGCGGCGTTCTTGCGGTCCCGGGTCAGGCTCACCGCCGCGTACCAGTCCTGGCCGCCGATGCTGACATCCATGACCCCGGCGCGGTCGCCGAACATGAACAGCGGCTGGCCGTCCAGCACCAGGCTGTCCAGCGATCGCCCTTGCCAGCCGGTCGACAGCGGCGACACGGCAATGATCTTGAAGGCGCTGTCGGTGATCACAAGCACATGGCTTCTGCCCATGGCGCCCTGGCGGCTCGTGCTTTCCAGAAGATCAATTGCACCGCTGGATGCCGCGGTCGGGTCGGCCGAGATTGCGTTCGCCATCTGGCCGGCGGCGAGACCTAGCACCGCCTTGCCGTCGCGCTCGGCCTCGTCGCGCTCGTTCATCAGCGACAGCACGCGCAGTGCGGCGATGACGATCAGGAAGATGATGATGAGAGCCGGTATCGAACGGCGCAGAAGGGGTTCGGCAGCCAGGAGCCGCCGGTAGGCTGGTTCAGCGATGAGCCGCGTATTGCCGGCGAGGCCGTCGCCTCGCGCCTTGCGCCGCTCAAAAGCCGTCCCTTCGGGCGCGCCCCACGCGTCCGCCTTGGCCATAAATGGCACTCCCCGAATTTCCGTACGCTTGACGATCCGGCAACACCGCACATCCGAATCGTCTGTAAAGAATCAAAGGTGATTCGCCTTGTCCAGAGGCGCGGCCGAAAAACATTAAAAATTGATTGAAATAACGCTGAAATCCCTCCCCTTGAGGGGAGGGTGGCCCGCAGGGCCGGGGGGGGTCCTCCGCGAAGTGCTCCATCCTGCTAAGTCATGGGTTGAGGCAGTTGAGGTGACCCCACCCGCCTCGCTTCGCTAGCACCCTCCCCTCGA
>NZ_JAMYMJ010000041.1:0-53300 GCF_040318435.1 Mesorhizobium sp. M1143
CCGGCGTGGCAAAATTGTTCGAGGTCGCGGACTGCGTGGCGGCGGCGATGATGGTCGGGTTATCGGAACCCGCGACTTTCTCGAGCGCACCGGCACAGGCCGCGGCATCGGCAACGGCCTGCAGCTTGAGGCTGCTGTAATACCAGAAGGATGTCTCCACACCGAGGCCGGCGCCGCCAACCACGACCGGCAAGGTGAAGGCAACGATGACGGCAACGTTACCGTTCGTGGCGCGCCTTAGGCGGCTCAAAGCAAACCAAATCCGGGTGAACGCGTTGGATGCCATATGTATTAGAAACCACGAATAGATAAACGAATGTCTAAAAACTCCATTCCGATTCGACGTAGTCGAACGGGCTAGCTAGGCGCAAGTTGCAGCGACCGCGCAACATCCTGTCGGAGGTTCCGCCCCAATCGACGAATGCGAAATATGCCGCTATCCCGAACTTTGTTGTCGACCAAGTGACATTTAAATGCCCCCTCTGCGAAGAAGCTATCGAGAAGACAGGGGACACCGCGCTGCCGGTAAGGGGAAAGATCGGCTCACGCCGCCTCAGGAACTTTGTGCAATCCGTCCGGGGCTGGCTCTGAGGGCCACACACGCCCGAAACCAACCACTCCAGCCACGATCAGTCCGTGAGGCGCCCACGAAACAACGTGGTGCCGTCGGTCAGCTGCGACCTGGAGATATCCCGGAACCCAGCCCCGGCCATCCACCCGCGATACTGACCTTCCGTGTACGATTCGCCCGCGCGGTAAAGGTTCAGGAAGGTGAGATTGAGAAAGACACCCTCAGGCGGGCCGAGACGGTCGTCATCGACGACACCCCACCCCGCAATTGCGATCTCGCCTCCTTGGGTGAGGCAACGCGCCGCGTTCAGGATCGAACTGCGCGCCTGGTCCGGCGGCAGGACCTGGACGACAGCCTTCAGGATTGCCAAGTCATGCCGGCCGGTCGATGGCGCGACCGTTATGTCGCCTTCTTCGACAACCACATCGCCGGCACCGTATTCCGACAGGATCGCTGGTGCGACCGCCGCGACCGTCGGGAGTTCCATCAAAGTCGCCGCAATATGCGGCCATCGCTCGCGAAGACCGACCAGAATGGTCCCGGCGCCGCCGCCGATGTCGATCACCGAACTGACCGCCGAGAAGTCCAGTTCACGGGCGAGATTTCGGCCGAAAATCACCCCTCCCGGTGCGAGCATGCGGCTGAAGGCCGCTGCGGATTCTGGCCCCGCTTCGGAAAAGTCGTGCAGCGCGGCCGGCCGATTCTGCCGCAGCGACTCTGCGGTCAAAAGGTCGGCTCCCCAGAGTTCGCGCAGCAGCACATGATCGCCGCCGCGATAGGTCGGCTTGGACGCGTCAAGAAACTCCGACGCTTCGGCTCCGTTGCGAAACTGACCATCCTCGACGTCGAGGAGACCGATGCTGGCGAGCGCGTAGAGGAGCCGCGACAGACGAGCGGGCTCGACTTTGAGCGCTGCCCCAAGGCTGTCGGCAGTCGCAGCATCGCCGCCGAGCCAGGTGAAGATGCCAAGGTCCAGCCCGGCACGAAGCGCCAAGGCGGGGGGCACCCCTGCGATCAGCTTGTCGATCCGATCGGAATCCACCATGTCATATCCCGTTGTGCGATCCAGGATCGACTTTGAACAGCTCGGCCAACCTCGTCAAATCAGTTCGCCAGCGCGCCGCTCTCCGCGTCGAGCAGGTTCAGCTTGGCGGTATCGGGTTCGACGTAAAGCGTATCTCCGGGGCCAGCGCTGATCCTACCAGCGCCCGCGACCGTTGTGCGCCGGCCCGGCATACCTCAAAAATCCGGCTGTGATAATGGCTGGTCGCGCCTTCGGACGCTACGCAGGCAAGGCCAGCAGCGCCAGTCCGGCCAGCGCCGAGCCGGCCAATGTCGGCAGCATGCCGATCCTCAGTTTCAGCATGGCGACCATGGCGGCCGCCGCCAGCAGCGCGGCGCGCCAATCCAGCGACGACAGCACCGGTAGCTCCATCCCAAGACCAAAACGGTGCACCGCGCCGAAGACGACATGCAGTGCGAACCACAGCGCAAGGTTCATCACCACGCCGACCACAGCCGCCGTGATCGCACTCAGCGCCGCCGACAGCGCCTTGTTGCCGCGCAGCGCCTCGATGTAGGGGGCACCCAGAAAGATCCAGAAGAAGCACGGCACGAACGTCACCCAGACCGTCAGCAATGCGCCGAGCGATCCGGCCACAAGCGGTCCCATCGCACCGGCGTGACGATAGGCGGCGACGAAGCCGACGAACTGCAGCACCAGGATCAATGGTCCCGGCGTCGTCTCGGCCAGACCAAGCCCATCGACCATTTCACCCGGCGCCAGCCAGCCGAACGAGGTCACCGCTGCCTGCGCGACATAGGAGAGCGCAGCGTAGGCGCCGCCGAATGTGACCACCGCCATCAGGCTGAAGAAGCCGCCAAGCTGTGCCCAAACACTGGCAGGGCCGGTCAGCGCCAGGATCAGTACGACCGGCCCGAGCCAGATCGGCAGCCAGATCGCGATGGTGCGCGGCGCGTGCCATTTCGTCGGCTTGGTGTGAGCGAGGTCGCCGCGTTCGAACATGACGTCGACGGCGCCCCTGACATCGGGCAAATTGTCCTTGCCGCGTGCGGCTCCGGAAAAACGCGCCGGTGCCAGGCGGTTGCCGATCCAGCCGGTCAGCCCTGCAACCAGGATGATCAGCGGAAACGGCAGCCTGATGACATAGATGGCAAGGAACGCGGCCACCGCGATCGCCATCATCACCCGGTTCTTGAGCGCCCGTTTGCCGATGCGGAGGACCGCCTCGACGACGACGGCCAGCACCGCCGCCTTGATGCCGAAAAACAGCGCCTCGATGACGGGCGCATCATTGTAAAGCACGTAGAAGATGCTGAGGCCCAGCATGACAAACGCACCGGGCAGCACGAACAGGATGCCGGCAACGAGGCCGCCGGCGGTCCGGTGCAGCAGCCAGCCGATATAGATGGCGAGCTGCTGTGCCTCGGGGCCTGGCAGAAGCATGCAGTAGTTGAGCGCATGCAGGAACCGCTGCTCGCCGATCCAGCGGCGATCCTCGACCAATTCCTTGTGCATCAGCGCGATCTGTCCGGCCGGCCCGCCGAAGGAGAGCAGGCCGATCCTTGCCCACAGTTTCGCGGCTTGGCGGAAGGTCGGGACGATCGGAGCCTCGGTAGCCTGTGCATCGTCGTCCGCGGCGAGGGCGCTCATGGCGCTTTGCCCGCGCTGGGCCAATTGTGGGTTTCGTCAGTGGCATCGCGGCACCATCTGAAGAACGCATCGTAGAGCAGCATGCCGGCATCAAGCTGTTCGAGATCGTCGCGGAACATGCGCGACAGCCCGAGCGATGCAGCGAGGAACCCGGCCGCCTGCGGTACGAGATCGAGGCGCGCCGTATCGGCTGCACGCACGATCAGCGCAAGGCGATCGAGCGCTTCGGACCGCAACCCGAACTCTTCGATCATCGTGTCGAAGGTGCAGCGCTCGCCGCGATGGCTCCAGAACACGTCGTCGATGTCGAAGGCAACCGCCCCAAACCGATCGGCGGCCGCCAGCACTTCAGACGGCTCGACAAACAGGAACACCGCCGAGGGGATCGACGAAGCGGCGGATCAGCCAAGGACAGGCGATGCGGTCGACCTTGGGGCGGGCACGCGTCACCCAGACCGTGCGGCCCTTGTCGTCGCGGGGCAGTATCTTGTCGGCCTTGACCAGAAGTCCCTTGGCCGCCTGCCACGCCTCGAAGCCGCCTTCAAGGGATTCGGCAGCAATGCCCTCATGGCGCAGCCATGCGGCAACGCCTTGCGAGAGCTTCAGCCCCTTCTGGCAGATGACGACAGCATGAGCCCCCGTGAACTCGGCCGCCCAGCTCGAAACAGACTTGAAGTCGCGCCGGCACGAGGCCGGAAGCAGCCGCGGATCGACGTCGTAGTCTTCGTCGATGCGGACATCGACAAGAACAGGCGCGTCGGACAGACCGACAAGGCGGGAAAGCTGCGCTACGGTGATTGCGGTTGTTGACGGCATGGCGTCCACCTCCAGAGTGAGAGTTTGGACGCGATCATTGGGCTGACGCCTCACGGGGTCGTCGCGAAGGAACCCCTTGCCACAATGCTGGATTGATCTTTCGTCTTTGTCAAGGAAAGAGCGGCGCCGGGGAGCGCGCCTACTGCGCCGTCCAGCCGCCATCCATCGGCAAAGTCGTGCCGGTAATCTGCCTGGCCGAGTCCGAGCACAGAAACAGCGTCAGCGCGGCGAGCTCCTCGACGGTGACGAATTGCTTCGTCGGCTGTGCCGCCAGGAGCACGTCGCGCTTGACCTGTTCCTCGGTCATGCCGCGCGCCTTCATCGTGTCGGGGATCTGCTTTTCGACCAGTGACGTCCAGACATAGCCGGGCGCGATGGCGTTGACGGTGATGCCGTCCTGCGCGACTTCCAGCGCTACCGTCTTGGTCAGACCCGCTATGCCGTGCTTGGCCGAGACGTAAGCCGACTTGAACGGCGAGGCGACCAGTGCATGCGCCGACGCGGTGTTGATGATGCGGCCCCATTTGCGCGCCTTCATGCCGGGCACCACGGCCTTGATCGCGTAAAAGGCGGCAAGCAGATTGATGCGGATGATGGCTTCCCACTTGTCGTCGGGAAACTCCTCGATTGGCGCGACATGCTGTATCCCGGCATTGTTGACCAGAATGTCGAGGCTGCCTAAGGCCTGCTCGGCTTCGCGCAGCATGGCGGTCACCGCTGCGCCGTCCATCATGTTGGCGCCGGAGTAGCGGCACTGGACGCCGAAATCCTTCTCGATGCCGGCGCGCTCCTGTTCGATCGCCGCGGCTTCGCCAAGGCCGTTGATCGTGACGTTGGCGCCCTCGGCGGCAAGGGCGCGGGCAATGGCCAGGCCAATGCCGCTGGTCGATCCGGTGACGAGCGCATTCTTCGAAGAAAGGGAACCCATGGAGATCTCGCGACTGTTAGGAGGACTACAAAGGCACATAGTTTGTGCGCCACAACATGACAACGCCATAACCATATGTCGGCGCCATCACAGCCCTAAAACGCGCTTTGCCGGCCTCGCCGAGCGCCGTCTCGAGGCTGACACGGCAGTGTTATGGTGCGGCGCAACATAGTCGGCCGCGCATTCGCGCAGTCATTCCTGAACCATCGATCCAACGAATCAGGGGGGCTGTAGCTTGAAATCGCCGATGTCGTGATGCGTGCCTATGCCATGCCGCTCACCAACCGTCCTTTCCGCCCGGCCCGTATCGCTTCTTCGACCCGACGCCTTGAGCTATCCCGCAATCTCCAGCAGGGCCGATACCAGCAAGCGGCGTTCGTCGGCGGAAAGCACGTCGGAATCGAAGAGGTTCATGCTGCGCAGCCCTTCGATGGCCAGAAAGCAGACCAGCAGCGTCTTGAGGTCCGGCGTCTCGCTCTTCAGCCGCTGCAGCAGCTGTGACTTGAAGGCTTTTATCGGCGTCAGGAAATCCGGATCCTCGGCGATCGCCGAGAATATCCACGAAGCCGTCGGCTTCGGCTCCTCACAATCATCCGCCGAGAGCCGGATATAGGTGGCGAGGAGGCTCTCGCCGCTGGCGCCGGCGACACGGCCCGATTCCAGCGCCAGCTCGAAGGCGCGCAGGTAATTCTCCACCAGGCCCTGCATCAGTTTGGCCTTGGTCGGAAAGTTATATAACAGGCCGCCTTTCGACACGCCGGCGCGGCTGGCGACGGCGTCAAGCGACAGGCTGCCGGGACCGGCCTCGCGTGCGACATCGGCGGCGGCGGCGAGTATCTTGTCGCGCGAATTTGCCCTTCGGGTCTTCATCGATCCCTTCCCCCGCACCAGCCTAGGCGGAATTGACAAGACCGTCCAGACGGTACAGTAAGTTCGCCGTCATTTGTAATCGGGACCTGGCGTCGATAAGTGTCCCGCTATTCGGCTATTTTGCCGGACATCGGCCGAGGGGACAGTTCGTGAAGCGCTTCATCTCTATCACCGCAATTCTGCTTCTGCTCGCTTTGGTGTGCGTCGGCGTTGTCGGCTTCAACTTGTTCCGCGATAACGCTATCAAACAGTATTTCGCCACCATGAAGCCGCCGGCGACGACCGTATCGACGGTTGTCGTCAAGCCTTCCGACTGGACGCCGGGCGTCGAGGCGATCGGCACGGTACGCGCCGTGCGCGGTGTCGACCTTACCGTCGAGACCAGCGGCATCGTCAAGGACATCCTTTTCCATGCCAACCAGAAGGTGCCTGTCGATTCGGTCCTGCTGCAGCTCGACGATGCCGTCGAACGCGCGGATCTCGTCGCGGCCAAGGCGCAGTCCGTGTCCGACAAGACGGCACTCGAACGCGCGCTGGAACTGCAACGGCGCGGCGTCGGCACGGACGCCACGCTCGACACCGCTCAAGCCGCTGCATCGGCTTCCGCGGCGCAGGTCAACAAGCTGCAGGCCGTGCTTGATCAGAAGCAGCTGACGGCGCCGTTCGCCGGCACCGTGGGCATCCCCAAGATCGACCTCGGCCAATATCTCTCGCCCGGCAACGCAGTGGTGACCTTGCAGGATCTGGACACCATGCGGGTCGATTTCTCGGTACCCGAACAGCAGTTGCCGCTGCTCAAGATAGGCCAGGCGGTGCGGCTCGGCCTCGGCGGCACCGGCGGCGGCGCCGACATGCCGTTTGCCGGCTCCATTCGCGGCATCGATCCCAAGATCGACGCTTCAAGCCGCCTGGTGTCCGTCCGCGGCGAGGTCGCCAACCCTGACGGCAAGCTGACGCCCGGCCAGTTCGTCCAGGTTCGCGTCGAGCTGCCGCAGGAGAAAAACATTCTGTCCTTGCCGCAGACGGCATTGACGTCGAGCCTCTATGGCGACTTCGTCTTCGTCGTCGTTCCGGCGAAGCCGGCGGAAGGCGCTCCGGCCGCGAAACCCGAGGAAAAGCCTGCTGCAGGGGCCGACGCGGCAAAGCCGGCGGCAGATGCAAAGCAGGCCGGCGCGAAACCGGCTGCCGAAGACGCCGCGGCGAAGCCCGCGGCCAAGCCGGCTGTCGACCCCGCGAAGCCCGCGGCAGAACCGGAAAAGCCGGCGCTTGTGCTGTCGCAGGTATTCGTGAAGCCCGGCCGCCGCAACGACGGCATGGTCGAGATCATCGAGGGCATCAAGGCTGGAGACGAGGTCGTCACCGCCGGCCAGAACCGTCTCTTCAACGGCATGTCCGTCGCTGTCGACAACACCATTGACCCCAGCAAGTCGGCTAACCAGCAGGCTCAGCAATGAACTTTTCCGACATCTTCATTCGCCGGCCGGTCCTCTCCACCGTCCTCGCCTGCATGATCCTGCTCCTGGGTTTCCAGGGCATCTTCAACCTGTCGATCCGGCAGTATCCCAAGGTTGACGAGACGGCGATCACCATCACCACCGCCTATCCCGGCGCCAGCGCCGACCTGATCCAGGGCTTCATCTCCGCCCCGATCGCGCGGGCCGTCGCCTCGACCGAGAACATCGACTACGTCACCTCGTCCAGCCGGCCGTCTTCGAGCACCGTGGTCGTCCAGATGAAGCTCGGCTCCAATCCGGATGTCGCGCTCACCGAGGTCCTGTCGAAGGTGCAGGGCGTACGCGGCACCTTGCCGGATGCATCCAAGGACCCGGTCATCGTCAAGGGCACCGGCCAAGAGTTCGCGATGATGTACATCTCGATGCAGAATCCGAACATGAGCAAGGAGCAACTCACCGAATATATCGAGCGCGTCGTGCGGCCCCGCATGTCGACGGTCGAAGGTGTCGCCGACGTGCAGATCTTCGGCGCCGAGGAATATTCGATGCGGGTCTGGATCGACCCGGTCAAGCTTGCTGCGCGTGGCGTCACCGCCGCCGAAGTGCTGGCGGCGATCAACAACTCCAACTTCCTGTCGGCGCCCGGCAACACCGAGAACGAATATGTCGTCTCCTCGATCACGGTTCGCTCGACGCTGCAGACGCCTGAGGCCTTTGCCGAGCTTCCGCTGCGCTCGACGGACGGCCAGGTGGTGCGCTTGCGCGACGTGGCGCGAGTCGAGCTTGCCGCCGAGAGCACCGACACGAGGGTGAGCTTCAATGGCAAGCCCGGCACCTTCCTCGCCATCTTCCCGACGCCGGCCGCCAACCCGCTGACAACGGCGGAGGCGATCCACAAGATCGTGCCTTTGATTCAAGAGACGCTGCCGAAAGGCATGACCATCGAAATCGTCTATGATTCCACCGAACAGATCAGCGCCTCGATCGATGAAGTGTTCAAGACCATCGCCGAAGCCGTCGCCATCGTCGTCGTGGTCATCCTGTTGTTCCTCGGCTCATTCCGCTCGGTGATGATGCCGATCGTGACCATCCCGCTGTCGCTGGTCGGCGTCTGCTTCCTTTTGTTTGCGGTCGGCTATTCGATCAACCTTCTGTCGCTGCTGGCCATGGTGCTGGCCATCGGCCTTGTCGTCGACGACGCTATCGTGGTGGTGGAGAACATCCATCGCCACATGGAGGAGGACCACATGTCGCCGATGCAGGCGGCCTTCAACGGCATGCGCGAGATTTTCTCCGCCATCGTGGCCATGACCATCACGCTCGCCGCCGTGTTCGCGCCGCTGGCCTTCACCGGCGGCCTGACCGGTGCGCTGTTCCGCGAGTTCGCGGTGACGCTCGCCGGTTCGGTGGTGCTGTCCGGCCTCATAGCCGTCACCATCACGCCGATGATGGCGGCGCGTCTGCTCAAGGCGGGATCGCACAGTCGCTTCCAGCGCGTCGTCGACGGAACCTTCAGCCGTGTCGAGCATGTCTATGAGCGGGCGGTCACCGCCTCCTTGAGAAATCGACCGGTGACGCTGCTGATGGTCGTGGCGCTGGTTGCGCTCACCGGCTTCATGTTCACCAAGACCTCGAGCGAACTGGCGCCGGAAGAGGACCAGGGCTTCCTCTTGTCTATCGTGACGGCACCGCGCTACGCGACCTCGGACTACACCGAGACCTACGTCAACCAGATCCTCGGCCTGGTGAAGGACATTCCCGAAACCAGGGCGCAATTCTCCGCCGTTGCCTTTGGCGGCGCCACCAACGGCGCCTTTGTCGGCTTCGCCTTCAAGGATTGGGCCGAGCGCCAGCGCAACTCAAAGGAGCTTCAAGCCGATATCCAGGGACGCCTCGGCAAGGTGGCCGGCGTCGAGGCCTTCGTCTTCGCGCCGCCGACGCTGCCGGGCTCCGGCGGCGGCCTGCCGATCTCCATGGTGGTGCGCTCGACCGGTGGTTCCGCCGAGGTCTACGAGGCGGCCGAGCAGATTAAGAACAAGGCGCAGGCCTCCGGCCGCTTCATCGTCGTGCAAAACTCGATGTCCTTTGACGCTCCGCAGGTGACGGTGACCATCGACCGCGACCGCGCGGCGGCTCTCAACCTGCCGATCGCCGACATCGGCCAGACGCTGACGCTGCTGGTCGGCGGCGCCGAAGTGGCTCAGTTCGACCGCGACTCCAACAGCTACGACATCATCCCGCAGGTGCCGAAGGAATTCCGCGACAATCCCGAGAAGCTCGGCGAATATTTCGTGCGTAGCGTGACCGGCGAAATGGTGCCGCTTTCAGCGGTGGTGAAGATTTCGACCAACGCCGCGCCGGCCGCGATCGAGCAGTTCAACCAGCTGAACTCGGCGACGATATCAGCGCTGCCGCTTCCCGGCGTCACCACGGGCGACGGGCTGCAGACCCTGGAGAACCTTGCCAAGGAGAGCCTGCCCGATACCTTCTTCATCGATTATTCCGGCCAGTCCCGGCAGGAGAAGGAGCAGGGCAACACGATCCTTATCGCGTTCGCAGCCGCCGTAATCGTCATCTATCTGGTGCTGGCGGCGCAGTTCGAAAGCTTCCGCGACCCGCTGATCATCATGATGGCGGTGCCACTGTCGATCTTTGGCGCCATCGTGCCGCTCAATCTGGGGCTTGGAACGCTCAATATCTACACGCAGGTCGGCCTGATCACACTGATAGGTCTGATCACCAAGCACGGCATTCTTCTGGTCGAGTTCGCCAACCAGCAGCGCGAGTTGCATGGCATGAGGCGGCGCGATGCGATCGTCGCCTCGGCCAAGGTGCGCTTGCGGCCGATCCTGATGACGACAGCGGCGATGGCGCTCGGCGTCGTGCCGCTGATCGTGTCCAGTGGTGCAGGTGCGGCGGCGCGCTATTCGATGGGCCTCGTGATCTTCACCGGCATCCTGGTCGGAACCATGTTCACCCTGTTCGTGGTGCCGATGTTCTACACCTTCATCGCCAGCAAGGACCTGCCGCACCACGCCGAAAAGCCAGACCCGAAGCTGATGCCGGTGCACGCGGACTGAGCGCGAACGGCGTCAGCGAACAAACGAAAAGAGGCCGGAAATTCCCGGCCTCTTTTTTTGACTGGATTGATTTACCGCGAAGCCCCGATGGAGCTCCAAGGCGGGAACTTGCGGTGCGGCATGACCTGTCCGGCTGCGCTGCACCATCGCTCCAAACGCAGTCTGCTACTTGACGATGACGATGCTGGTGTTGGTCGGGCCGAAGGTTTCGACCAACTGGTAGAAGTCGGCGGCATTGTCGGGATGCAGCCGCACGCAGCCATGCGACGCCGGCCGTCCCAGCCGCTTGATGGCGTTGGTCGCATGCACGGCGTAGCCGCCGCTGAAGAAGACCGAATGCGGCATCGGCGCGTTGTCGTATTTCTTCGAATGCCACATCTCGTGCATGCGGGTCGGCTTGAACGAGCCGGTCGGCGTGACATGCGCACTGTCGCCGGTCGAGACCTTCCAGGCGAAAGTCGGCCTGCCATCGACCAGCACTTCCATGGTCTGCTGCGACAGCGAAACACGCGCCACGATCTGGTTTGCCGCGGCATGGGCGGTGCTGTTGGCGGTGCCAAGCAGAAGCGCGGCGCCGCCGGCTGCGGCGGTGACGTTGATGAGTTTGGCGGAAATGGCTTTGTACATGATGGCTCCTCTTTGCCGGTCCTGCCGGCGTCAATTCGGTGGCCGCCTTATCCCCGCGCCATGTTTCAGACTGACTTCGCTGAGGCTCGTTTGTGTTTCGAATCTGTTTCCTCTGGTTAACAAGCAAGGTGGACAAGGGAAGCGTGCTCCGCCTTCGCTGCGCACTCCCGATCACGCACCGCGCCCCCAAACGAAAGTGCTGATGTCCTTATATGAAAGAAGATTGGCTTCGCTCGAAACCGACTTGCAACAAAGCGCGGCCTGGGCGGCATGATCTGGTTACAGGCTCGCGGCACAGTCATCCCAACGAGAACAGCCGGCGCCAACGAAAATGAGCATCAAATCGACCACCCTGTCCTGGCTCTTCAGGATAAGCATCGCCGCATTTGTCGTCGGCGGCATCGGCACAGTAGCCGGCACCCCGATGACGAAACTGGCGGTGATGAATTCGGGTGAGATTTCGACGCTGCATGCCCCGCTGTTCATAGCCTTGGTCTGGATTGTCTCCAGTCTGCGCATCAACCGTCTCAGGGCCCTCTGGCGGGTCGGCCTCGGGTTGAAGTGGATGCGCGGCCCCTCCGGCAACTTGCTGCCGAGAGGACCGAAGGCCCGCGTCGCAACGGGGGGCTCCGTGGGCGACGCGGGCACTTCGGGTTTATCCTGAAGCACCCGCGGTTCTGATTTTTGGGGACAACCGATGAAGACGAAATCTGCAGCCTCCGTGCTTTCGGTACTGCTCTATGCACAAGGCCTGCTCGGCTTTGCCGGTCTCGCCACGGTTCTCCTGAAGGACCGCGCGCATGCCGCCAGCGAAATCGTAGTCGCCAGCGAATTGCCGTCGGGACCATCGCTTCTGGTGGTGCGCTGACGCCTATGCATGGCGCCCGAGATTGCGCAGCTTTTTTGGGCGAGCCGAGGAACAATCCAGCCTCCCGACCCTCAGTCGGCGCGCTGCGTCGGCGGGTCGAACCGGTAGCCTGCGCCGCGTATAGTTGTGATGGTTTCGGTGTCGAGCTTGCGGCGCAGCCGCACGATGCGCGAATCGATCGAGCGGTCGAAGGCATCGGCATTTTCGGCGGGCGCCGCCGCAATGATGTCGTCGCGCGTCAGCACCTTGCGCGGGCTGGCCAGAAACAGCCTGAGCAGCGCCACCTGGCCCGGCGACAGCTGTTCTTCCGTACCCGAACGGTGCATGACGATGGCCGACCGCAAATCGACGGTGGCATTTTCCAGCACGATCAGTTCCTGGGCGGACCTGCCGCGCCGCGTCAGCAGGCCGCCGATGCGCGCGGCAAGCTCCCTGACATTGAGCGGACTTTCGACGACATCTGCGGCGCCAAGCTCGAGCGCCAGCACCTTGTCGACCAGATCGGCCGGCCGGCAGATCAGGATGAAATCCGGCCCCGCCTTCCCGTCCGCGCTCTGGCCGCCGCCATAACGCCTGAGCAGGTCCCGCCCTTCCGCCTGGCTGAGGCTGTCGCCGACGATGACGATATCGATGCCTCCGGCCGAAAGCAGGGATTCAGCTTCCCAGGGCTGCCGCGCCTCGCGCACGTCATGGCCGCGCCGGTCGAGATGATCGGCAAGATCGCCGGCCACCACATCGGCGACGGAAACCAGCGCGATGACGGATCGTGCAGCCATGTTTTTCTTCCCGTTCCCCCGCAACCGGATATGAGTGCTGGACATCATGTTTATACCCAATCTACTTTCCGCTGAAAGCGGGAGCGAGGCCATAGTGCGGGCACGGATTGTCATCGTCGAGGACGAGCCCGATCTCCGGGACGCGGTCGCCGAGTATCTCGGCGCCAACGGCTACGATGTGACCCAGGCCGGAAGCGCGGCCGAGGCGCGCGCCTTGCTGGAGACGGAATCGTTTCATTTGGCCATTCTCGACATCGCCATGCCGGGCGAGGACGGACTGTCGCTCGGCCGCTGGCTGCGCTCGAAAATACCGGTCGGCATCATCTATGCCACGGCTGCCGGCACCGCACTCGACCGCATTGTCGGGCTGGAGCTTGGCGCCGACGACTACATCGTCAAGCCCTACGAGTTGCGTGAGGTGCTGGCTCGTGTGCGCAGCGTGCTGCGCCGCGTTCCGCAGCCGAGCCCGCCCCAGGCGGCGAAGACACAAGCCGATGGCGGCCGCCGCCTGACCTTCGGCCCGTTCCAGGCCGACCTCGACGGCAGGCTTGTCACCGGCGCCAACGGCGCCGTCATCGACATGGCCAAGAGCGAGTTCGATGTGCTGGAGGTTTTCCTGACCCGCGCCAACCGGCTGTTGACGCGATCGGCGATCTCCGAGGCGATTGGTTTTGTTGAGGATCCTGAATCGTCGCGCGCCGTCGACATTCGCATCATGCGGCTGCGCAAGAAGATCGAAACCGATCCGGCCAATCCGAAATTTTTGCGCACAGTGCGCGGCGAAGGCTATATCTTCTCGCTGCCGACCGGTGACGGGCACTAGAGCAATTACAGGAAAAGTGTACGCGGTTTTCCGCCCGGAATTGCGTAAAAACAAAGAGATAGAGGCTTCTCCGTTTCCGTGAAACGGTGAAACGCTCTAGCAATTCCAGGAACAGTGCGTAGCGATTTCCGTTCGGGATTGCATTGAAACATGGAGCGTTTCACCTTTTTCGTGAAATGCTCCATAGCTGCCTAATTCGACGGCCCTTTACTGATGGCTGACATGACCGCTGAACCAGCACCACGTATGGACCCGCAAGGCGCTCGCCAGAGCGCCGCGATGGCGGCTGTGCGCGTCGTCCGCCGGTTGCGCGATGCCGGCGACTGGCAGCGCGAGATGGAAACCATCCTCGAAACGCTCTGCAGCGCCATGAATTGCCAGCGCGGCATCCTGTTCAGGCTGCGCGAATTGCCCGGCCAGGGCTTCGCCCAATCGGTCGCCGCCTACTGGATCGATCCTCGCTTCGGCGGCGAACTGGCTTCGCCGACGGTGATCATGCAGTCGATCGTCGATACCGATCCGCTGCTGGAGCGGATTGGAGAGGACGAGCGGCAAGGCAAGATCTTCGCCGGCCATACGCGCGATCTCGACGGGTTCCTCAGGGCCGATTTCGAAAAGCAGCACATCAAGTCGTTCCTGTCGGTATCGGTGTTCGCGCACGGTCATCTGTGGGGCACGTTCGCGGTCAATGACTGCCTAAACGAGCGCGAATGGACCGAAGAGGAAGAGGCGACGATGCACATCATCGCGCTCGCCATCGGCGACGCCATCGAGCACTCGCCGTCCGACGCCCATGCCAGCGAAGTCATCCGCCGCACCATGCTGCAGGCGTCGCTCGACGCCATCATCGTCATCGACGAGACCGGCTCGATCATCGAATTCAATCCGGCCGCCGAAAAGATGTTCGGCTATCAGCGCAGCGACATCCTCGGCAAGGACCTGCTCGATACCGTGGTGCCGGAATATTACCGCAAGGGCTATGTCTCGGGCGCCGAATACATGTCTGGCCGCGGCGCGCCGATGGTTGGCCAACGGCTTGAGACCGTGACACAGAATGCGGCCGGCGAGGTGTTTCCCATCGAATTGACGGCGACCGAGATGCGGGTGGCTGACCGTCAGCTCATCTTCGGTTCGATCCGCGATCTGCGCGATAAGCTGCGCGCCGAAGAAGAGATCAACCGCCAGCGCGAAAAACTGCACCAGAACGAGAAGATGGCGGCGATGGGTTCACTGCTGGCCGGTGTTTCGCACGAGCTCAACAACCCGCTCGCCGTGGTCGTTGCGCAGTCGACGCTGCTGCATGAATTCGCCACCGACCCGCAGACCAAGGTTCGCGCCGAGAAAGTGCGCGCCGCTGCCGAGCGCTGCGGCCGCATCGTCAAAAGCTTCCTGTCGATGGTGCGCCTGCATCCGGCGGCGCAGGCCGAGACCGATCTCAACCAGGTGATCCGCGCCGCACTCGAAGTAACCGCCTATGGCGCACGCTCGAGCGGCATCATCATCGACACCGATTTCGCGCCCGGCCCGCTGCTGGCGATGGCCGATGCCGACCACGTCACGCAGGTGGCCGCCAATTTCCTGATCAACAGCCAACACGCTCTGGCCGGTATCGGCGGCGACCGCCTGATCAAGGTGCGGACATTCCGCAGCGATCGCGGCAACCCCGGGTTTTCGGTCGAGGACAACGGACCGGGCATTCCCGAGGCGATCCGCAGCCGCATCTTCGAATCCTATTTCACCACCAAGCCGGTCGGCGTCGGCACCGGCATCGGCCTGTCGATCTCGAAATCGATCGTCGAGCGCCACAACGGCAATATCTGGTTCGAGGAGGTGCTGCCGCGTGGCGCGCGCTTCGTCGTCCAGCTGCCGGTAATCACCGGCGGCGCGGCAGCAGCCGGCGACAGCCCGGCTCGTTCCAGCGGCTTGCGCCATGCGCTGATCATCGACGACGAACCCGACGTCGCCGGCTCCCTCTCCGACATCCTGGAACTGATGGGTATCAAGTCGCGGGTCGTGCCGGCCTGGACGTCGGCGGCGGCGACCTTGACCGGCCACATGCCGCCAGACATCGTCTTTTCCGACTTGCGCATGCCCGGCACCAGCGGCATTGCCATCTACCGCGAATTGCTCGCCGACAACCTGGCGCTGGCCAAACGCTTCGTGCTGGTCACCGGCGACCTGATCGGCGCCAAGGCCGAGATCGAAGCCTTGCCGGCGCCGCAGCGCCCGCAAATCCTGGAAAAGCCGTTCTCGACGCTGGACGTCCGCGGCGTACTCTCGGCAATAGCCGACCAGGTCGCCGCCGCCGGCTAAGTTTTCGGAAGCACCCATGTAGGGTCTATCGAGATTCGGGTCAGGCCGAGTCGAGAATGGTGGTTCCCGAGAACCGGAGCGGAGCGTACTTGAAGTACGCGAGCACCGGAAGCGCAGGGAACCTCCATGCGCAGGCCGGCCTCACCCGAATATCGATAGGCCCTAAAAAAGAGGCTCCCGACCGAGGGAAGCGGCGGGAGCCAAGAACGAGCGCGGGAGGAAGCGCTCGGGAGGTTCAGAAAACGTTGGGTGTCGTGGTCAGCGGCGCTGCGTTGGCGATCATGCGGACGGAACGCGCCTTGTGCACGCCGGACTGGGCGGCGATGACGCGCAGGCACTCCGCGCTCTCGGCGCCCCAGGCCTGACCCTGGCAGGCAAAATCGATTTCCGGCTCCGGCAGCCGGGCGGTCTTGATGGTGGTCGGCGCGCCCTGGACAACATTGGCCGGCGGGTTGAGCGAAGCAAAAGCCGGACCGGAAGCCGGTGTCAGGAACATGACGGCCAGAGCGCAGGCGCCCAGCATGGAGAACATCGCAACCGGATGGTCGCTGGCGCGCTGACGCAGTGCCAGTTTGGCGCGTCGTTCGTTGCTAGTGATCTCGACTTTCGTATGCATTGCTGCTCCCCTTCGTTTTCTTATGAAACGAACCTAAGCGCGCCTGGTAACGGGCGAATGATGCGCTTGGCTTGCCCGCGTAACAGGTTTGAAACAAGAAATTCGGGCATATCCGGACAGATCCGGTCATGTGCCGACGGCAAGATGCGTTTGCGAAGCTGTTTCATCCGGGCAATCAAATGTTGACGACAGGCGGGCCGCGAACGCACCAAGCCCGCTTCCTGTCGGCCGCACTATGAACAAGCTCACACTGCGGATCGAATTTGCGGACGCCAGGTATTTTCGTCTCGGAGCGGGCCGTGTTTGCAAGCTCGGCACGGCCAAATCCGCATGCCGGACAGCTATTTCACGCCCCCGGTTAACGCCCGGATATTCCGGGATTTTCTGGCTTTCAGCTGGTCCTGTTGTGCCGACTTGAAAAGTTGTGATTTCTACAAGCCATTGCATTTCAATGTAAAATATGGTTTTATTGAATGAGTATTCAATAAAAGAAGAGCTTTTTTATGAACCCGCATCTCCGTGACGTGGCGATCCCCAATGATTGGGACCGGCGGGGTCTGCCGGGCTGGAGTTATCACTCCGACGCGCTTCTCGAACTTGAGAAGGAATACGTCTTCCGCAACCATTGGCAGATCGCCGGCCATGTCTGCGACGTGCCGAATGCCGGCGACTATCTGACTATGGACGTGGTCGGCGAGCGGGCGCTCATCGTGCGCGGCAAGGACGGCGTCGTGCGCGCCTTCAACAACATGTGCCGGCATCGCGGCAGCCGCGTCGTCGCCGACAGCCAGGGCACTTGCAAGAACGCGCTGGTCTGCCCGTTCCATGGCTGGGTCTACAATCTCGACGGCACGCTGCGCGGCGCCGCCCGGCCGCGCTCCTTCCCCGAGCTCGACAAGACCGAATTCGGCCTGATGCCGCTCGACCTTGAGATATGGATGGGCTTCATCTTTGTCCGCTTTCGCAAGGGCGGCCCGCAGCCTTCGGTGGCCGAACTGTTGAAGCCGATCGAGGCCGAGATGGCACACTACAACGTGGCCGAGATGGTGCCGTCCTGGGGCATCTGGACACAGAAAACGCCGGTCAACTGGAAGTCGGTGCGCGACGTCGACAATGAAGGCTACCACGTCGCCATGGCGCATCCGGCGCTGCAGGATCTCTACGGCTCGACCTATTTCGACGAGCCGTTCATCAACGGCGTGTCGCGCTCGTTTGCCACCTACAATCCGCATGCCGGCCGGCGCTGGAGCGTGCGCGAATACATCAAGCTCACGCCCGATGCCTCACACCTGCCGGAGCATCTGCGCAGGGCCTGGATCTATTACGGCATCTTCCCCAACAACGCGCTGTCGATCATGCCGGAATCGGTGCAGTTCTATCAGGAGTTCCCGCTGTCGACCGGCGAGACGCTGCTGCGCGGCGCCATCTACCGCTACCCCGACGAGACCCGGGAACAGGCGGCCGCCCGCTATCTCGCCTACCGCATCGACCGCGATACCATGAACGAGGACGTGCAGCTTTCCGTCTGGTCAAACGAGTCCATGATCTCGGAGGCCTTCGAGGGTTTTTATCTCTCCGACCTCGAATACGGTGTGCGCACCCACCACGACCATCTGCGCAAGCAGATCCCGGTGCTGGGCCTGGAGACGGCGCCGGAGGAGAAGGACATGTGGAACCTCAATGAGGCTATGCGCTCGCAGGTGTAGGGGCGGAACTGCCAGTCACCCCTGCCACACGCCCTCTTTGCGCAGATCGTCCATGGTCCGCGAAATGCCTTCGCGCAGGATCGCCACCATGTCGTCGATCTGCTCTCGCGTGATGATCAGCGGCGGCGACATCACGCACATGTTGATCAGCGGCCGGACCAGGAGGCCGAGTTCGTGGCAATGCGCGTCGATGCGCTTGCCGACATCCTTGTCGAGCTGCAGCGGATCCTTGCTTTCGCGGTCGGCTACGCACTCGACGCAGCCCATCAGGCCCATGCCGCGGACTTCGCCAACCAGCGGCAGTTCCTCCAGCGTCTTCAACTGCGCCTGGAAATAGGGCGCGACATCGCGCGTGTGGGCCAGCACGCTGTCTTCCAGGATATCGAGGTTCTTCAGCGCCACCGCGCAGCCGATGGGATGACTGGTATAGGTCAGGCCATGGCCGAACATCGCATCGGGATGGTTGGAACGGCGCATTTCCTGAAGCAGCCGCTCCGAGATGATGACGCCGCCAAGCGGGAAATAGCCTGATGTAACGCCCTTGGCGAAGGTGATCATGTCGGGGTCGATGCCGAAGCCATCGCCGGAGGCAAAGACATGGCCGAGCCGCCCGAAGCCGGTCACCACCTCATCGGAGATATAGAGGATATCGTTGTCCCTGCAGATTTCGCGAATGCGCTTGAGATAGCCATCCGGCGGCACGACGACGCCGCCGGATGCCTGCACCGGTTCGCCGACGAAAGCACCGATCTTCTCTGCGCCGACGCGGGCGACCGCATCGCGAAACTGATCGACCAGGAAATCGCAGAAGGCGGCGATGTCAATGCCTTTCGGCCGCCGGAACGGGTCTGGCGAGGACAGTTTGACGACCAGATCGTCGGCGCCGTCCATCCAGTCGCGGTCGCGCGGCCGGCCGTTGAGCGAGGCCGACAGATAGGTCGAGCCGTGATAGGCGCCGCCGCGGCTGAGGATCAGCTTCTTTTCCGGCCGCCCGCGCACATTGTTGTAGAACTGCATGAAGCGCAGTGCCGTCTCGACAGCCGACGATCCGCCGGTGGTGAAGAAGGTATGGCTGAGATCGCCCGGCGCATGATCGGCGAGGCGCTTGGCGAGCTCGGCCGACGGCGCATTCATCGTATACCAGGGCGTGTTGTAGGACAGCATCATCGCCTGGTCGTACATCACCCTGGCCAGCTCCTCGCGGCGGTGGCCGACATTGATGCACCACATGCCGGCCGGCCCGTCGATCAGTCGCTTGCCTGTTACATCGGTGAGGTAGATGCCATCGCCCTCGCCGATCAGCGCACGCGCTTCATTGCCGACCGAGCCGGCATAAGGCCAGGGCTGGATGAGATGGCGCTTGGCCAGCTCGACCGCATCGCCACCGTCAGCCATTTCCATCGCTCTTAGGTCTCTTGCAGCCGCCATCATTGCCTCGCATCGTCTGAGCGTAATTTCACCGGACAGAAAGCGAAGCGCCAAGGGCAGGAAAGCCGGCTTTCTTCACTTCATTTTGAATGTCCGTTCAATCAATATTACAGAAATAGCGCTTGATTTCAATGCACGGATGCGCTCATGATGAAAGAAAGCCGGCAAGCTTGAGCGCAACCAGCAAAGCGCGCTCCGCAAAAATTGGGAACAGGCAGCCGGCCCGGTCGATGGGAGCATCATGGCGGAACAGTTCGAGCCAGCAACCGAGATCACGCCCGGGTCGCTGCAATGACGGTAGCTGCCGAAGGGGTGCCCACGCGGCGCATGACGCGAGCAAGGCGAAACGCCCTTCTGCAGTCCGAGTCCGTCCAGGGCCTTGCCCTGATCAGCCCGACCTTGGTCTACGCTTTGATCCTGCTGCTGGTGCCGATCCTGGTGGTCTTCGCCCACTCCTTCTGGACGCAGAACTACCTCACCATCGACCATACATTCACGCTGGAGAATTATCGCATCGCGCTGACCGAGCCGATCTACCGCGATCTGCTCTGGCGCTCGCTCTACATTTCGCTGACGGTGAGCTTTTTCACCGTCATCCTCGCCTATCCGATCGCCTATTTCATCTCGTTCCATGGCGGTCGCCACAAGAGCCTGTGGCTGTTCCTGATCACCATCCCGTTCTGGACCAGCTATCTCCTGCGCGTGATGTCATGGAAAGTCATCCTCGGCTATAATGGCGTGCTGAATTCCGGCCTGATGGGCCTCGGCATCATCGACGAACCATCGACCGCGCTACTCTACAATTCCAGCGCCGTCATCATCACGCTCACACACGCCTGGGCGGCCTTTGCCATCCTGCCGATCTTCGTTTCGCTCGAGAAGGTCGACCGCACCTTGGTCGAGGCTGCCACCGATCTTGGCGACGGCCCGCTGCGCTCCTTCCTGCGCGTGACGCTGCCGCTGTCGGCGCCGGGCGTCATCTCGGCCGCTCTCATCGTCATGATCCCCACCGTCGGCGACTACGTCACCGCAAGGCTGGTCGGCGGCAAGGATGGCGTGATGATCGCCAATGCCATCGAGTCGCAGTTTCACAAGGCCTCCAACTGGCCACTCGGCGCGGCACTGTCCGTGACCACCATGCTGGTCGTGACGCTGATGGCGGGCGCCACCGTGCTCATCATCCGCGCGCTGCAGAGGCTGGCGCGATGACGGCGAGGCGGCGCCTTTTCCCCGGCGGCTGGCTGTCCGCCTACGCCCTCCTCTACGTCGTCTTTCTCTATCTGCCGGTGATCTTCCTGCCGATCTTCTCGATCAACACCGCGCCGACGCCAAAATTTCCTCTCACCGGCTATACGCTGAAATGGTACCAAGACCTGCCGAAGACGCCGGCGCTGCTTGACGCCGCCTGGAACAGCCTGATCGTCGGTATCTCGGCATCGGTGCTGTCGACGCTGCTCGGCATCCTCGCCGCCCGCTCGATCACCCGCTACCGCTATCCCGGCCGCCGCACAATCAATGGCCTGATCATGGCGCCGCTGGTGCTGCCGGAAATCATCCTCGCCATCTCCATGCTGCTGGTCATGCTGCAGTTAGGCCTAAGCCTGTCGCTGTTCACCGTCGTGCTCGGCCATGTCCTGATCTGCATTCCCTATTCGATGACGGTGCTGACCGCCGGTTTCGAGGGCTTCGACCGCAGCCTCGAAGAAGCCTCCGCCGATCTCGGCGAGAGTGCCTTCGGCACCTTCCGGCGGGTGACGCTGCCGATGGTGGCGCCGGCGATCATTTCCAGCCTCCTGGTCTGCTTCACCATCTCGCTCGACGAGTTCGTCATCGCTTTCTTCCTGACCGGCACCGAGACGACGCTGCCGATCTATATCTGGGGCCAGTTGCGCTTTGCCGCCAAGCTGCCGGGTGTGTTGGCGCTGGGCACGCTGCTGCTGGTTGCCTCTTTGGTTTTGATGACCGTTGCCGAGATCCTGCGCCGTCATGCGGCCAGACGCACCCAGAGCGAGGGAGGCCTCTATGCCTGAGCAGTCCCGGGCCGAACGGCCTCAGGATGAGCCATCCAAGCAAGATAAGTCCGAGCGGGCCCAATCTGATCGACCCCAAACCGACCGAGCAATGATCGAAATCCGCAGCGTTACCCGCAGCTATGGGGCGTTCAAGGCGCTCGACGACGCCTCGCTGACCATCAAGGAGGGCGAATTCTTTTCGCTGCTCGGCCCTTCCGGCTGCGGCAAGACCACGCTGCTGCGCATGATTGCCGGTTTCGACAACCCGACCAGCGGCTCGATCTCGGTCGGCGGCCAGTCGATGGAAGGCATCCCCGCCAACCGCCGGCCGACCAACATGGTATTCCAGAGTTATGCCATCTTCCCGCATCTCAATGTCGAGCAGAATGTCGCCTATGGGCTGAAACGGCTCAGGCTGGGAGGAACGGAAGAAAAGCGCCGCGTCGAGGAAGCGCTGGCGCAGGTGTCGCTCACCGGCCTCGGCAAACGCCTCGCCACCGAGCTTTCCGGCGGCCAGCGCCAGCGCGTGGCGCTCGCCCGCGCCTTGGTGATGCGGCCCAAGGTGCTGCTGCTCGACGAGCCGCTGTCGGCTCTCGACAAGAAATTGCGCGAGCAGATGCAGGTCGAACTGCGCCGCCTGCAGCAGGCGGTCGGCATCACCTTCGTGCTGGTCACCCATGACCAGTATGAGGCGCTCGCTATGTCCGACCGCATCGCCGTAATGTTCGGCGGCAAGATCGCCCAGGTCGCCTCGCCCAAGGAAATCTACCAGCGGCCGGTCAACCGCCAGGTCGCCGATTTCCTCGGCGGCATGAATTTCGTAAAAGCGCAGATCATAGAGGAGAATGCCGCCTCGCTGGTCGTCGACACGCTGGGCTTCGGCCGCGTCAGGACCGACAAGCCGAAGGCCTTCATGCGCAATGGCGGCGGCGCCACTCTGGGCATCAGGCCGGAGCGATTGCGCGTGCTGTGGGACAATGCGACGGCGAAATTCGAAGTGGCCGGCAAGGTGGTCGAACGCCACTATTTTGGCGAGATCACCCACCTGATCGTCGAGATACCCGGATTGGAAAAGCCACTGTCGGTCACCGAGACCAACGACTTCGGCGCCGACGATATCCCCGTCGGCACGTCGGTCCGCCTCGGCTACGATCCCGAGGCCCTGGTGGCGATGGCGGACTGAGCATGATCCCGAAAAGTGGGAACCGATTTTCGGAATAAGATCATGCTCCACTAAGAATTTTAAGTTCCGTCGCGATCTGTTTGGCTGCGATCCGCCCCATCACGATGGCGCCTTCGACATAGCCCGGGAATGACGGCGACAGTTCCGACGATGCTAAATGAACCGGGGCAGCGCCGGCACGGATCGTGCGCTCGGCATCCCGTGCCGTCACATCGACAATTAGGTCGCTGTAGGCGCCGCCGCTCCAGCGGTCATCGATCCAGTCGCGCTGGCTGAAATCGATAATGCCGGCCGCCTCCGGGCCAAGGGCATCAACGAGCCTTGCCGTGACCTCCGCACGCAGCGCCGCGTCCGCGAGCGGACGCCAACGCAACGCCAGTGGTCCGCCGACGAAGACGACCAGCGCGGCATGTTGCGCATCCTTGCTGGCGTCACAGGCGAACAGGCCCGGCAGGTCGCGCCACATCACCATGCCGCACAGGTCGCGCTCGCGCCAGAACGGCGTGGGATAGCGCACCAGGATCTTGATCACCGCACCGCTTTCCCAGACGCCGAGCGCCTTTGCGAGAGCCGGCGGCAGAGCGGGCGCGAAATCCAGCTTCGCGGCCGTCGCCGGCGGCAGCGCGACCAGCACTTTTCGCGCTTCGATGGCGCTGCTTGCCGAGACGGCACGAACCCCTTGCGGCCCGTGCTCGATGCGCGTAACCGGCTCGTTCAGCCAAACCCTGTCGCCGAGATCTCCCGCCATGTCCTCGGCCAGCGACTGCATGGTTTCGAGCAGCGAATATTGCAGCTCGGGCACCTCGTTGGTGATGCGGCGGTCATTGTCGATGAGGTACCACAGCGGCACCTTGTCCATCGCCAGGCACCACAGGCCTTCGATCATCGAGCGGAAAGCCGTCTTGGCGTCAGTGGGATCATGCTGGCGTTCGAGCCAGGCGGCAGCGCTCATGCCGGCGATCGAGGGATCGTCCGGCTCGATCGCATTCATCCGCTCGCGGATTGCCATCGCGCCATGATAGGTCCGTTCGGCCTCTTCGACCGACAGCGATGGATGGGTGATGAAATCGCCATTCACATAGGTTTCGACGAAGGCCTTGCCACGGGACGCGGCCAGCGCCGTCACCTCCGGCATGTCTTCGCAGAAAAACTGGCCGCCGCTGTCGATGCGCTCGCCAAGCCCGTTGCGAATAGCCTCGACCCTGCCGCCGACGCGGTCGCGTGCCTCGAGCAGCACGACATCGATGCCGGCCTTTCTGAGCTCAAGCGCAGCCGACAGGCCGGTGAAACCGGCGCCGACGATGACGACATCGGTTCTTTCAGTCCTGTCGCTCAATAGCCGGCCTTGATCTTCTCGAATTCCGTGACCATGCGCTGCTTGAGCTCAGGCGGCACCGGCTGCTGGAACAGCGTCTTGTCCAAGAACTTGTCGAGATTGTCGAAGCCACGGTCGCTCAGCACCTGATGGTCGATCGCGGCCATCCCGGCGCTGTTGCCGTGGCCGTAGCCGAAGGTCTTGACCAAGTAATCGGACACGGCATGCGCGTTGACCGCACTGAGGAAATCATAGGCCTGGTCGAGCTTGCCCGGCGCATCCTTCATCAGCACATAGCCGCACACCCAGGTGGATATGCCTTCCCTGGTGTCGCGGTTCATGGCGATCGGCATGCCTTGGCCCTTGAGCGTCACGAAGGTCTCATTCCAGCCCCAGACGAGGTCGACCTCATTGCCGGTAAAGGCCTGGTTGAGGTCGGTGTCGTCGGTCCAGTAAAAGCGGATGTTCTTGTGGACGTCACGCAGGAAGGCGGACGCCTCCTGGAACTGCGCGTCGGTCATCTTGGTCCAGTCCTTGAGGCCGATGACCAGGCTGGCCAGCGCATAGGCGTCATCGACATTGTCGCCGATGGTGACGCGGCCCTTGAATTTGGGATCGGCGAAAATCTTCAGCGACTGCGCTTCCTCCGCCGTGACCTTGTCGGTGCGGTAGAGCAGCGAAGTGTTGCCCCAGTCGAACGGCATGAACCAGGCCTTGCCGTCGGCGGTGACGGCGAGATCCTTCATCGCCATGATGCCGGGATTGAGATCCTTCCAGCCGGCGATCCGGGAGGTGTCGAGCGGTTGCAGAATGCCGGCCGCGCGCCACTTGGTCACGCTTTGCGAGCAGGGGTGGGCGATGTCGGCCTTGAAGCCGGCGCGCACCTTCTGGAACGCTTCCTCCTCGTCGCCGAAGAAAGCAAAGGTCGGCTCGGCGCCGTATTTGGCGGTGTAGTCGGGGTGCAGCAACGGATCTTCATAGCCTGACCAGTCGAACACGACGAGGTCGCCGCCGCCTTCGGCATAAGCAAGCACGGCGCCGGCGCCGACTGTAAGAGCAGCGGCAAGGGCGAGGCGGCGAAGCATGGAATTCATGGCGCGAAACTCCTCATCGCGAAAAGCGGCCGGGCGACGTTACGGAATTTCAGCGGCCTTGGCGAGACCGTCTGCCCGGCGCACTGACAGGCAGACGGAGGAGGCCGGACAGAGCTTTAGTAGCCTGCCTTGATCTTCTCGAATTCGGCGATCATCTTGAGCTTGAGCGACGACGGCACGGGCGATTGGAACAGGGTCTTGTCGACGAATTTCTGCACGTCGTCATAGCCCTTTTGTTTCAGGATCGCCGGGTCGACGCCGGCCATGCCCTTGGCGTTGGCCTGGCCATAACCCCAGTCCTTGACCAGCACCTTGGCGGTCTCGGGATCGTTGATCGCGTTGAGGTAGTCATAGGCCTTGTCGACATTGCCGGGTGCGTCCTTGAACAGCACGTAGCCGCAGACCCAGGTCGAGATGCCTTCGTCCGTATCCTTCTTGGACTTGATCGGCACACCGGCAGCGACGGATTGTACCGTGGCATCGTTCCATGCCCAGGCGAGATCGACCTCGCCGCCGCTCAGCAACTGCACGACGTCGGTGGTATCGGTCCAGTAGGAGCGGACATTCTTGTGCACTTGGCGCAGGAAATCGGAAGCCTGCTTGAACTGGTTGTCCGTCATCTTGGTCCAGTCCTTGAGCCCGATGGCAAGGTTGGCCAGCGCATAGGCGTCGTCCACATTGTCGCCGATTGAGACCCGCCCTTTGAACTTGGGATCGGCGAAGGCCTTCAGCGACTGCACATCCTTCGCGTCGATCTTGTCGGAGTTGTAGGTGAGCTGGGTGTTGCCCCAGTCCCACGGCATGAACCAGGCCTTGCCGTCCGAAGTGGTGGCCAGATCCTTCATCGCCATGATGCCGGGATTGAGATCCTTCCAGCCGGTGATCTTCGAGGTGTCGAGCGGCTGCAGCAGCCCCGCCTCACGCCACTTTGTCACGCTCTGCGAGCAGGGATGGCCAAGATCGGCCTTGAAACCGGAGCGCACTTTCTCGAAGGCTTCGTCCTCGTCGCCGAAGAAGGCGAAGGTCGGCGAGTCGCCGTTCTTCTCGACATATTTGGGGTGGAAGCTCGGGTCCTCATAGCCGGACCAGTCGAACACGATCAGGTCCTTGTCGGCGGCGACCGCAATCGCCGCGGCCGAACCAGCCAGCGTCGCCGTCAGCGCCAATGTCAGTGTCAGGCGTCGGGTTATTCTTTTCATGCTGTTCCATCCTCTTTGTCATTGCATTGCCGACTCGACTGGCCGGCTTCTGGTTATCCGTAGTGCTTGGGAAAGGCGGCTGCGAGGAACGCGTTGGCCGCTTGCAGCGCGGTTTCGCGCGTGGTGTCTTCGGTTCCCATCATCAACCGCAGCCACAGGCCTTCCAACATGGCTGACAGCGCCAGCGCCATCACCTGCGGCTCATAGGCATAGCCGCCGCTCTGCTTGAGCGTCGCGCAGAGGTCGATGAAGACCTGCTGGTAATATGCGTCGCGGGAACTGCTCAGCGCCTGATAGACCGGCCGCGACTTGGCCTCGCCCCAGAAAGCGAGCCAAGCGGCGAGCTTGCGCTTGTTGCAGATCGAGCGGTCGAAGTCGGCCCAAACCAGAATCTGCAATTGGCGGGCTGGGTCATCACCGGCTTTCCGCAGGGCAGCACGCCAATGTGCCGAATACTCGTCATACATATACTGCAGGGTGGCGATCAGCAGCTTCTCTTTGCTCTCGAAATGAAAGTTGACGATGCCGCGCGACAGGCCGGCGCCATCGGCGACATCGGCCATCGTCGTCTCCGCGTAGCCGCGCTTGGCCAGCGAATCGATGGTCGCTTCGATCAGCTGCTGTTGCCTGACCTCCTTCGACGCCTTGCGGCCGCGTTTTTCCGGTTCGGTTTCTCCAGACGTGTCGGAGGATCGCTCTTCGCGCGCAGCTTTCATCGGTGCCGTCATGCTCCACATTGCCGGCTATCCCACGACAGCCGGCTTCCACCCGCGAAGATGAGTGGGACGGTGCTCGCCACTGTCAAGCACCTTCTTCATGGCCTCCCAGGTCTTGATGTTCTTGTCGATATAGGCCGCTCCGACCGCGGCTGCCGCCGTCTCGTAGAGCGGGCCTTTCAGCCTTTCCAGCTCGCCGCGCGCGACCTCGCGGTACCAAGAATTGCGGTCCTTCACAGTGACATCGGCAAAGCCGGCGCTGCGCATCGCTTGCGCATAGCGTGCCGGCGAGGCCATGGCGAAGGACAGGCCTTCGGCCGCGACATAGGCCTTCATCTCAGATGACGGCTCGCCGTCATGGCCGATCAGCCAGTCGGAGGCGGCAAGGACGCCGCCCGGCTTCAGCACGCGGAAGATTTCCGCAAACAGCGCGTCCTTGTCGGACACGTGCACCAGCGCATCCTTGGAGAAGACGACATCGAACGAAGCGTCGGCAAAAGGCAGCGGCCCCGGCGGCGCCTGGACGAAGCTGGCGCGGTCTGAAAGCCCTCGTGCAGCGGCATGCTTTCTGGCCGCCTCGATCACCGGCCGCTCGATGTCGAAGCCGGTGGCATGAGCAGCACCGTGGCGCTCCACCAGATGCAGCGCGATGCCGCCGGAGCCGCAGCCGATGTCGAGGATCGTCTTGCCCCTGAGCGACAGCCCTTCGACCACCCGGTCGACCTCGTCGGGTCCGCCCGGCGACAGATAACCCTCGCCCCACAGCGCCTCGAGGAAGCGGATCGCGGCAGCGTCATATTCCGGCTCGCCATCTGCCGTTTCGATCATCAGACCTTAAGTCCCATCAGCCGAATTGCGCAGGTTCGAATGCCGGCAAAGCGTAGCGTATTAACAGGAAAACGCAATATCATTTGTTGAACATTCATTCAGAATGGCTGGACAGAATAGCCGCTGCCGTGCCAAATTCCGCGCATTCGGCGACAAATCACGCGAAAATGAAGGGTCGAGCACCATGAAGGCTGGGCGCGAATGAAAGCTTGGGATGCGATCGTCATCGGCGGCGGACACAACGGCCTGGTCAACGCCAGCTATTTGCAACGCGCCGGGCTCGACGTGCTGGTGGTGGAAAAGAACGACTGGGTCGGCGGCGCCGCTACCAGCCGCGAGCTAACGCCGGGCTTCCTCTACTCCAACTGCTCCTATGTCTGCTCGCTGTTTCGCCCCGAAATCATGCGCGACCTCGAACTGCCGCGCTTCGGCTTGCAGGTGATTTCCTATGAGGGCGGCGCCGTGTTCACGCGCGATGGCGACTACCTCGCCAACTACCGTGACCACGATGCGCACCGGCGCGAATTTGCCCGCTTCTCCAGGCGCGACGCCGAGGCCTATGACCGTTATTCGCGCGACGTGACGCGGCAGTGCCGCTTCATCCAGCCGCTGCTGATGCGCACCGCACCGGACCCGACCAGTCTCAAGCCGCGTGACCTCGGAGAGCTTCTCTATCTCGGCAAGAAATTCGCCGGCCTGTCATCAGAAGAAATGGCGCTGACGCTGCGCTTCTGGACCATGTCGATCTCGGAATTCCTCGACGAATATTTTGAGACCGATGTCATCAAGGCGAACTTCGCTTTGTCCGGCATCATCGGTACCGCGCTCGGGCCGATGTCGCCCGGCACAGCCTACGTGCTGCTGCACCATTATATGGGTGAGGTCGACGGCTCGGTCGGCGCCTGGGGCTATGCGCGCGGCGGCATGGGCGCCGTCGCCAAGGCGCTCGCCGGTTCCTTCAAGGCGTCCGGCGGCACCATCCGTACCGGCGCCGAGGTCGACCATGTGCTGGTGAGCCGAGGCAAGGCCAAGGGCGTGGTGCTGGCTGGCGGCGAGGAGATTTACGGCAAGCTCGTCGTCTCCAACGCCGACGTCAAACGCACATTCCTGAAACTGGTCGAGGAGAAGGAACTGCCCGACATTTTCCTGCGGCGGGTCAGGAACTTCAAGATCCGCGGCTCCTCCGGCAAGGTCAACATCGCGCTGGATTCGCTGCCCGATTTCCCGGCACTGCCGAAGGATTCGCCTGTTTATCGCGGCGACATGCATTTCACCGATTCCATGGAGCGCATGGAGCGCGCCTATGACGACTGGAAGGCCGGTCGCTGGTCGGCCGACCCATTCCTCGACATGGTCATCCCAACGACGCTCGACCCGACCATGGCGCCGCCGGGCAAGCATTTCATGAGCTGCTTCGTGCAGTACGCGCCGCCCAAGGTGAACGGCCGCGACTGGACCGATACCGACCGTGACGGCTTCGCCGAAAGCGTGGTCGCGCAGATCGCGGAATACTCGCCGGGCTTCCGCGACCGCATCGTCCACATGGAGGTTCGCACGCCGCGCGAGATCGAAGCCGAGGTCGGCCTCACCGAAGGCAACATCTTTCAGGGCGAGCTGACCTTCGACCAGTTGCTGTTCAACCGGCCGGTGCCGGGCTACGCACAATACCGCTCGCCGGTCGGCGGGCTCTATATGTGCGGCTCCTCGACCCATCCCGGCGGCGGCGTCATGGGCGCACCCGGCCGCAATGCAGCAGCCGAGATCCTGCGCGACCTCGCCAAATCGACCTCCCATATGAGCGCGGCCCATGACGTCATTTGATGCCATCATCATAGGCGGCGGCCATAACGGCCTTGTCGCTGCCGCCACTCTGGCCAAGGCCGGCCGCAAGGTGCTGGTGTTGGAAGCCGGGACCGAAGTCGGCGGGGCCGCGCGCACCGAAGAGTTCGCCCCTGGCTTTCGCGTCTCCTCGATCGCCCATGTGCTGAACCGTCTGCATCCCGACGTGGTAAAGACATTGGAGCTGGAGAAACACGGGCTTCAGGTCACCCGCGCAGACTTCATGCCGTCGGTCGCCTTGGCGAAGGACGGCCCGCCGCTTGTCCTGCATGGCGCCTATGGCGAAGTGCTGACCGGCTCCACTCCGTCCGAGCAGTCCGACTGGAAGGAATTGCGCGCGCAACTCATGCGCTACGCCGGCATCCTGAAACCGTTCCTGTCGCGGCGCCCGCCCGATCTCGGTGGCATGTCCCTGCTTGAAACCGCAGCGCTCGGCCAGACGGCCGTGGCGCTGAAAAAGCTCGGCAAGGAAGACATGCGCGACTTCCTGCGCGTTCTCCTGATGAACGTCGCCGACCTGCTCGACGAGCAGCTTGCCGATATCAGGCTGAAGGGCCTGCTTGCCTTCGACGCCACGCTTGGTAGCCACCTCGGCCCGCGTTCGCCGACCTCCCTGCTCGGCCTCTACTATCGGCTGGCCGGCGAGACCGGCGGCAAAACCGGCGCGCAGATGCTGCCGAAAGGTGGGATGGGTGCAGTCGTCGCCGCGATCCGCGCGGCGGCGGAGAAAGCCGGCGTCACCATCCGCACGGCAGCGCCCGTGGCCAGAATAGTCGTCGAGAAAGGGCGCGCCCTCGGCGTGACCCTCGACGGCGGCGAGGTGCTGCACGCCAGAACGATCGTCTCCGCCATCAACCCGGCGACGACCATGCTCGATCTCGTCGGCCCGCGCGAGATCGACACGGGTTTCGTGCGCAAGGTAAAGAACATCCGCATGAGGGGCGACGCGGCGAAGCTCCATCTGGCGCTCGAACGGCAACCGCAATTTTCCGGCGTCGGCGCCGATAATCACAAGGGCCGTCTGGTCATCGCGCCCTCGGCCGACCATGTCGAGCGCGCCTTCAACCCGTCAAAATATGGCGAGTTCTCAGCCGAACCGGTGATGGAGATCACACTACCCTCGCTCTCCGACCCGTCGCTCGCGCCAAGCGGCGCCTGCGTGCTGTCGGCGATCGTGCAATACGCGCCTTATGCGCTGAAAGAGGGTTGGGATGCCGGCAAGCCGAAATTCCTCAAGGCTGTTATGGCGCAGCTCGAAGCCTACGCCCCCGGTATCGGCAAGTCCGTGCTGCATGCCGAGCTTTTGACGCCAGCCGATATCGAAGCCAACTACCGCATGCCGGGGGGCCATTGGCACCACGGCGAATTGCAGGCCGACCAGATGTTGATGTCGCGGCCCGTCTCCGGCTGGTCGGGCTACGACACGCCGATCGAGGGGCTGTTCCTGGCCGGCGCCGGTTCGCATCCGGGCGGCGGCGTTTCGGGTGCTCCCGGTTTGAACGCGGCGCGGCGCATCATCGCGATGAAGGGATGATCGGATGTTTCAGCCAGTCAACGCCGCACTTTACGGCGAAGGAATGCCGTCATGACGAGTCCGATCAACAACGCCGCCCGCACCACAGCGCAGTCGCATTTCCGCACACTGCGTCTCGGCACGCCGTTCCAGCCGCGCATCGATGCGCTGGCCAAAACTCAGGACTGGTACAATTGGGCCGGCTATCGCGCGCCGCGTTCGCTGTGGGACGAGGAACTCGAATATTTCGCCATCCGCAGCCAGGCGGCTTTGTTCGACATCTCGCCGATGACCAAATACCGCATCGAGGGGCCGGATGCCGAAGCCTTCCTCGATCGCGTCACGCTGCGCGATGTCACCAAGCTGAAACCGGGCCGCGTCCACTACACCGCATGGTGCGACGACGAAGGTTTTGTCCTCGATGACGGCACGCTGTTCCGGCTGTCGCCGACCCGCTTCCGCCTGTGTTCGCAGGAGCGGCACCTGCCCTGGCTGCTCGACAGCGCCATCGGTTTCGAAGTGACCGTCGAAGAAGAGACTGAAAGCGTCGCTGGTCTCGCTCTGCAAGGCCCAACCTCCTTCGCCGTGCTGCGCGAGGCCGGCTTTGCCGGCGTTGAAAAACTCAAAGTGTTCGATCTCGCCGAGTTCCCGCACGATGGCGGCACTATCACCATCTCGCGCACCGGCTTCACCGGCGATCTCGGCTACGAACTGTTCGTGCCGGCCGAAAAAGCGCTCAGCCTCTGGGACCGCCTGATGACGGCAGGCGAGCTGCGCGGCATCCGCGCCATCGGCTACGCCGCCCTCAACCGCGCCCGGCTGGAAGCCGGCCTCATCGTCGCCAATGCCGACTTCACCACCGCCGAGCATGCCATTCGCGCCGACCGTCTGCGCATGCCGGACGCGATCGGTCTCGGCTTTATGGTCGAGTTGGGAAAAGGCCATTTCAATGGCCGCCGCGCCATGCTCGAAGCGCGCGCCAAACGCAAGCTGCGCCATGTGCTGGTCGGGCTGGAGATCGAAGGCAACATCCCGGCCCAACACGCCATCGTCTACCACAAGAAGCATCAGGAGGTCGGGCTGGTCAGCGCCGCCATGTGGTCGCCGATGGCCAAGCGCAATATCGCCATCGCCTCGCTGACGCGTCCCTATGGTGATAGGATGGTCGAAGACCTCTGGGTCGAGATCTACGCAATGCGCGAGTTGCAGTACCAGAAGCTGATGAAGCGGGCCAAGGTGGTGGCCCGTCCTTTCATCAAGCTCGACCGCCGCACCGCCAATCCGCCAGCGGATTTCTGATCATGGCCGACGAACCGGATGATGAGACGGAAGCCGCCGAACAGTGGCAGCTGGTCAACACGCCGCTCGGCGAAAAATGGTCGGGTCGTACCCGCTATGCCGCCGCCATGTACTTCTACAAGCGCGGTGAAATGAGCGCCGAGACGCTCGAAGTCTACCGCATCTGCGCGCGGCTGGACTGGGAGAACCCGCTGCCGATGATCAGGGATCGCGGCGGCCAGGATTGGCTGAAGCGCATGGGCGCTTAAGCCTCAGCCTATGGTTCTTTCGAGAACGTTCAGCCAGTTGCGATAGGCGATCTTCTCGATCAGCGCGCGTCCGAAGCCGCGCGCGGCCAGCGCATCTGCCAGCTTTGGCAGACCGGCAACGTCGCCGATGACCGCCGGGATCATGGCGCCGTCGAAATCGGAGCCGAGACCGACGCCGTCCTCGCCCAGCGCCTGCAGCAGCGAGTCGACATGGCGCACCATGATGTCGAGGCTGGTGTCCGAGTTCATCCGTCCGTCTTCACGCAGGAAGCCGGTTGCGAAGTTGAGCCCGACCATGCCGCCGGTCTCGCGGATAGCGCCGAGCTGCCAGTCCGTCAGGTTGCGCGAATGGGTGCACAGCGCATGCACGTTCGAATGGGTGGCGACCAGCGGCGCATCGCTGAGTGCGGCGACATCGCGAAAGCCCTTTTCGTTGAGATGCGACAGGTCGACCATGATCTTGAGCTGATTGCAGGCCTTGATCAGCGCCTTGCCGGCATCGGTCAGCCCCGGTCCGGTATCGGGCGACGACGGAAAGCGGAACGGGACGCCGTGGCCGAAGGCGTTGGGTCGGCTCCAGACAATGCCGAGCGAGCGCAGGCCGGCTTCGTAGAGCACGTCGAGCAAGGTAAGTTCGGGATCGATCGCCTCGACGCCTTCGATGTGAAACACCGCCGCGATGGAACCTTTCGCCATCGCCTCGCGAATGTCACCGGCACTGCGGCAGACGGTCAGAGCCCCCGCTCGCTCCAGCCGAAACAGGATCGAGGCCATGCCGATGGTGGAATTGAGCGCATCAGCGCGCGGCAGTTCCGGCGGCAACGGCTCATTGTCGCTCGGCGCCGGCGGCACCGCAGAGCGTTTGCTCTTCTCGACCGGCGGTGGAAAGATCGCGAACATGCCGCCGGCAAAGCCGCCCTTCTTGGCGCGCGGCAGATCTATATGACCGCCCTGCGTCCCCTCGATGAACAGCTTTTCGACGTCTGTGTCTTTCGACTGGTACAGTCGCAGCAGCGTGTCGTTGTGGCCGTCGAAGACGGGGACGAGATCGGGTTCGGTCATCAGGAAGCCATTCGGTCAATTGGCAGGAGCGGACGAACCGCGGCGAACTGTGTACTTAGGCAAGAAGGCCGAACTGCGCAAATGCCAGAGAGGCGTTCGCTCTTGTGGCTGAGCGGCTCCGACCACCTGCCGGGTCCCCGCTGCTTCGCAGCGTCCCGGCGTTCGCCGGCCTTTCATCGTGCCACCGGCACGATGAATTCGCCTTCGGCGACCGGCAACTCACCCCACAAGGGGAGAAGGGAAAAAGGTCTATTGCTTCAGCACATCCGCCCATTCCGGATGGCGGCGGAACTGGGCGTTGGCGAAGGGGCAGAGCGGGATGATCTTCTTGCCCACTGCCCGCGCGTCCTCGACGGCGCGTGTGACGAGCCGAAGGCCGGCGCCCTGGCCGCGAAACACGTCCGGCACTTCGGTGTGATCGATGATGATCTGGTGCTCGCCGACCTTGGTGAAGGTCATCTCCGCCTCGGCGTCGCCGGGCCCGCGCAGGACATAACGTCCCTTCGAGCCGCGGTCCTCGAGTTCGATCTCAGGCAATTCGTCAGGCATCGCTTGCTCCTTCAACCGGCGCATCGGCAAAAAGCCGCCTCGCCGCTTCGATCTCGTTTGGCCGAATTTCGTGGCCGCCATCGTGCCACTCCACTGTGACATCGGCGCCATCGGCACGCAAATAGGCTTCCAGCCGCGACGTCAGGTTGGGCGGGCAGATCGGGTCGCGCTTGCCGGCGGTGACCAGGATGCGGCGTCCGGCAAGGCTGCCCTGCACCTGCGGTTCGAACGGGATCAGCGGGTGCATCAGCACCGCCGCATCGAACAGCTCGGGCGCGGCGAACATTACGGACGCCAGGATGTTGGCGCCGTTGGAATAGCCGAGACCCAAGACCGAAGATGGCCTTGCCGCTGCCACCTGCGCCTTGATGAAACCGGCCATCTTGCCGGTCGCCCGCGCGAGGTCGTCCATGTCGTAGACGCCCTCGCCGGTGCGGCGGAAGAAACGCGCCGCACCATGCTCGGAAACAGCGCCGCGCGGCGATACGATCGTCGCCTGTGGCGCGAGGTCGCGCCCGAGCGACAGCAGCTGGCTCTCGTCCGCGCCGGTGCCGTGAAAGACGAAGAGCAGGGGGCCGCCGAGCGAACCCGGCAGCGCCTTATGGATGTAAGCTTCCTTGCTCATCGTCTCAGCCCTCCAGCTTCTGCAGATGCTCTTCAAGATAGGGCCGCAGATGCTGGTGCTGCGTCGGCAGCTTCAGCGCCTCGCCGAGATGGGCAGTGTCCTCGTCGCGGTCGAAACCCGGCTCATTGGTCGCAACTTCGAACAGCACGCCGCCCGGCGTGCGGAAGTAGATCGCCCAGAAATAGTCGCGGTCGATCACCGGCGTCACGCCATAACCCGTATCGATCAGCGCCTTGCGCACTTCGAGCTGCTGGGCGCGGTTCTCCACCGCGAAGGCGACATGGTGGACCGAGCCGGCGCCGAGATTGGCAAAGCCCGCGGTAGGCAGCGATTCGATGTCGACGACATCAGCGCCGTTGCCGTTCTTGACCGCCAGCCGGCTGACATTGCCGGACTTGTCCACTTGCTCATAGCCCATGAACTTCAACAGCTCTTCCGTGGCGCCACCATCCTTCAATCTGAGCGAGACCGAGTGGAAGCCGCGTATCGCCTCATCAGCGGGAATGCCGCCTTTCAACCACGGCGCGCGGCTGTCCGCTTTGTCTTCGACCAGCGCGAAACCGTCGCCGTCGGGACCGGCGAAGGCCAGCCGCTTCTCGCCGAACGTCTCTTCGCGGGAGACACCCGCAACGCCTTCATCGGCGAAGCGCTTTTCCCAATAGCCGAGCGTGCCGGCCGGCACCGAATAGGCCGTGGTACCGACCTCGCCGACGCCGTGGCGGCCCCTGGCAATGTCCGGGAACGGAAAATAGGTCATCACCGAGCCGGGCGTACCGTGCTCGTCACCATAATAGAGGTGATAGACATCTGGCGCGTCGAAGTTGACCGTCTTCTTGACCCGGCGCAGGCCGAGCTTGTGCGTGAAGAAATCATTGTTCTGCCGCGCATCGCCGGCCATCGACGTGACGTGATGCAGGCCCTTGATCTGGTCGAGCATTGTCTTGCTCCTTCCCTTGGGTTTGCGGCCGTTGCCGCTGTCCACGCCTATATGAGGGGCCGCCCGGCAATGGCAAAGGCGGCAAACTCAGAATGGACTGTATCCCAATAGTGAACAGCAGGAAATTTTCGTTCACCATTTAGGCAGGGCTGACAGGCTTGCGCTGCCTGCAAATTCCGGTTCATTGAACGTCTTCCCGACGTGACAGGATAGAGCATTGGCCGCGAAAAGCAGACGCCCAAACATCCTATTGATCTCCTGCGACCAATGGCGGGGCGATTGCCTGTCGGCTGCCGGCCATCCCGTGGTGAAGACGCCGAATGCCGATGCGCTCGCCGCCGAAGGCGTCCTTTTCAAGCGGCATTACGGCGGCGCGGCGCCCTGCTCGCCGGCCCGCGCGTGCCTCTACACCGGCCTTTACCAGATGAACAATCGCGTCTGCCGCAACGGCACGCCGCTCGACGCCCGCTACGGCAACATGGCGCTTTCGGCCCGCGCCCTCGGCTATGATCCGACTTTGTTCGGCTACACCGACGTCTCGCCCGATCCGCGCACGATGGCGCCGGGCGATCCCCGGCTGAAAAGCTATGAGGGCGTGCTGCCCGGCTTCAGCGTGCGCCAGTTCCTGCCTGAGCATCAGAAACCATGGCTGTCATGGCTGAAGGCACGTGGCGTCGACACCAGCGCGGGCTCTCCCGGCATTCACCGTCCCGTGGGCGGGGAAGCGGGCGACGCCGTGACCAACGCGCCGCCTGTCTATTCCAGGGACGAGACGCCGACCGCTTTTCTTGCCGGCGAATTCATTCGCTGGCTGGACGAACAGGATTCGCCATGGTTCGCGCATGTCTCCTTCATCAGCCCGCATCCGCCCTTTGTCGTACCGCAGCCCTACAACACGCTGTATGATCCGGCGGACGGACCGCCCTTCCGCCATGTCGAGACTTGGCAGGCCGAGGCGCAAAGGCATCCCTATCTGGCTTACGACCTTGGTCGCCAGAAGCGGAGAAGCTTCCGCCCCGGCACCGACGGCCACGTGCGCGACTGGGGCGGCGACAACATCCGGGCCATCCGCGCGATCTATTACGGCATGATCTCGGAGGTCGACGCGCAGCTTGGCCGCATCTGGCAAGCGATCAAGACGGCGAATGCATGGGATGACACCATCATCGTGCTGACTTCGGACCACGCCGAGATGATGGGCGACCATTTCATGCTGGGCAAAGGCGGCTTCTTCGACGGCAGCTATCACATCCCATTGATCGTGCGCGACCCACGACGCGGCAATGCAGCCGGCTCGATCGTCAACCACTTCACCGAGGCAGTCGACATCTTTCCGACTTTGCTCGATCTGCTTGACGCCGACGCCCAGCTGCATCTCGACGGCCGCTCGCTAAAACCGTTCCTGCAAGATGAACCGCCTAAGGATTGGCGCGACGCGGCGCATTGGGAGTTCGACTTCCGCTCGATTGCCAGCGGTGAGGCCGAACGGCATTTCGGCATCGGCTCGCGCCAGTGCAACCTCGCCGTCATCCGTACGGAAAAATTCAAATACGTGCATTTCGGCGGCGGCCTGCCGCCGCTGCTTTTCGACATGGAGAAGGATCCGGGCGAACTGGCCAACGTTGCCGCCGACCCGGCCTATCTCAGCGTGCGGCTTGAATTTGCCGAGCGGCTGCTTGCCTGGCGCGCCGAGCATCTTGACCAGTCGTTGGCGCTTGCAGAGCTGACGGACGAAGGGGTGGTGGGTATGTGGGTAGGCAGTAGGCAGTAGGCAGTAGAATGTTCTGGCGGCTAATGCCTCGTCACTCGGTTTTCGCCTACTGCCCAATCCCTACTGCCTATTCCCTTACTGCACCATCATCCGCTGCTGGTCGCGCTTCTCAGCATAGCTGCCCTTGTCATAGGCGGCCTGCGCCTGCAGCTGCTCCTTGGTGAAGTTGGTGTAGAGATATTTGTTGCCGTCCTTGTCGGTCATGAATTTGAGCTTGTCCATGCCGACCGCGACCTCCTTGGCGCCGATGCCTAGAAAGCCGCCGACATCGATGATGACGGCATCCGGCTTGCTGTCGGGCGTGAGCACGACGTCGCCGATCTCGCCGACCTTGGCGTCGTTGGCGCCATAGACGGTGGTGCCCTTCAGGTCGTCGCCTCTGATGTTACCGACCGGCATTTCGGTCAGTGTGGACTTGTCGATCGCTGCCGTTTGCGTCGGATCGGTAGCCTTTGTCCCGGCCGGAGCTTCCGCGGTCTTGTCCGCTGGCTGAGCATTGTCAGCCGGTGCAACGGCCGTCGGGGCAGCCGGAGCAGTCGGCTGCGTCGCGTCGGAGGTTGTCGTCACGGGCGCCGGATCATAGGGCTTCCGGTCGAAATCAGGCTGCGCCTGCAGTTCCTCCTTGGTCGTCTGCGCCACCAGCCAGCGATCGCCGTTCTTTTCGGCCCACCGCGCCTTGGCGAAATCATAGGTGACGTTCTTTTCACCCATGCCGAGGAAGCCGCCGACGCCGATCACCAGCGACTGCGCCTTGCCATCCTTGGTCAGCACGATGTCGTTGACGTCGCCGATATTCTGGGCATCGTCGCCAGTGCCATTGTAGACATTCTCGCCGATGATGTTGGTTGCGAGATTGCCGTCAGCGCGTTTCACCGCCGGTTCTGACGGCGCGGCGTTGAGATCAACCGGCTTCTGCGGGTCGTTCTGCGCCGTGGAAGCAGGTGCCGAGGCCGGATCGTAGGGCTTACGGTCGAAGTCGGGCAGCGCCGTCAACGCTTCTTTCGTCGTCTCGGCGACGAGCCAGCGGTCACCATTCCTCTCGACCCATTGCAACTTGCCGTAGTCGAAGGCGACGTTCTTGCTGCCTATGCCGAGGAAGCCGCCAACGCCGATAATGGCGGATTTCGCCTGGCCGTTTTCATCGAGGACGACGTCGCTGACGTCACCGATCTTCTGCGCATCGTCGCCAGTGCCATTGTAGACGGACTCGCCGATGATATTGGTCATCAGCGCGCCGTCGGCCTGTTGTGTCGCCGGCGCGATGGTAGCAGGGGCTTCAGCCGGCGCTGGGGTCGTCGCCGGGGCCGTCGTTGACTGCGCAAACGCACCGGTAGCGATCAGCGTTGCGAGTGCGGTCGTCGCGAACAGTGTGCGGATCATGATTAAGTCTCCTCTTGCGTGATCTCGTGCGCGCCGCAATCGGCAAACCACTTGCCGGGAGACCGAAGGCGGCGCCTCCAATGGGATCACAACGTTGTGACAAGGCGCTTGTTCCGAAAAAACGGGAGCATCGAAACACCCCGGGCAAGTCCGTGGAATCGCCGGACTTTCCACCCGGCCGATGGAACCTTTCCCAAGCTTGCCCGTTTCAGCCTGCGGCTGGCATTCCGACCACTAAAAAAGAACACGGAGCGGGGCATGCGATTTGCAGCGGTGCTGAACCGGGACGGCGGCACCTTGCGGACCACCGATCTTTCCGCGCTAACCGACCGCATGCGCCAGACGCTTGAGACGGCTGGTCACTCCATCGATATCGACATCGTCGCCGGCAAGGAGATTGTCGCGGCGCTCGACAAGGTCGCCGCGCGACGCGACATCGACGTCGTGCTGGCCGGTGGCGGCGACGGCACCATTTCGGCCGCCGCGGGGCGGCTGATGAATGGCAAGAAGGCGCTGGCCGTCCTGCCTGCAGGAACCATGAACCTGTTCGCCCGCGGCCTTGGAATTCCGCAGACCATCGATGGCGCGCTGAAGTCCTTTGCCGACGGCGAGATCATGGCGGTCGATATCGCGAGCGCGAATGGCCGGCCGTTCGTGCATCAGTTCTCGATCGGCCTGCACGCCAGGATGGTGAAGCTGCGCGACAATATGGAATTCGCCTCGCGCCTGGGAAAGATTCGCGCCTCGGCCAAGGCCGCTTGGACGACGATCAACAATCCTCCAGCCATGAAGGTGACATTGACGGTCGGCGAAGCCGAAATCGTGACCCGCATCAGCGGCATCGGCATTTCCAACAATCTGTTTGGCGAAGGCCATCTGCCTTATGCCGACAATCCTGCCGGCGGCGTGCTCGGCATCTATGTAACCGTGGCGCGGCAGCGTGGCGAGCTGGTCAGGGCGCTCTTCGACATGGCTCGAGGCAGGTGGCGCGACAGCGACCATGTCGAAACTCATCAGGCCGACAAGGCAATCGTGAAAATCCATACAGGGAGCAAGAAATTCGGCGCCGTCATCGACGGCGAACTGGTCAAGCTGGAGCGTGAAACGACAATCCAGATCCACCCTGGCGCGCTGAACGTCCTGGTTCCGGCGCAAGCCGCCCAGGCAAAGGCCGCCTGATGCGATTACGAATGACGAGGAAAACCCTAGCCGCCCGACTGCCCCTCGCCGGCTGGCGCGCTCTGGTCGGCCGGCGCGGTCTGGCCGGTGGGCTGCCCCTGGCTTTCAGGGGTATCTGGATCGATCTTTTGGCCATAAATCTCGGCCGCTCCCCAAGCAATGAAAGCCAGGAGCAACGCGGCGACCAGTATGCGCAAGCCGTGCCAACCCCAGCGCCCCTGACGGGCTTTGTTTTCAGGGGCGATCTTGGTCATCGGCGGCGTTCCTATCGTGCAACCGGCATGGTGGATAAAACCATCGCTGGCGAAACATGGTGGGGTAACGATTGCTTGCTACAAAAGTTCCGGCGCGCGACGGCCGCGCAAGATGCGCGCCACCGCGGGTGGGGCCTGCAAGCGAGGGGGCTTGGTGGATAGCAAGGTGCCGAAGCAGGTTTGTTTGCCGGTTGAAGTCCGCCGCGCCGTGGTGGCGCCGGAGCGGCTTGCCGTACTGCACGGGCTTGACGCGATCGACACCGACTCCGATCCCGACTTCGATCGCATCACCGGCCTAGCCGCCGCCGTGATGCGGGCGCCGATCGCGCTCGTCACGCTGCTCGACACCGAACGACAGTGGTTCAAATCCTGTGTCGGCTTCAACGAGACCGAAACCGCGACCGACATATCGTTCTGCGCCCATACCATTGCCGCCGGCGGAGAGCCGATGGTGGTGCCGGATGCCAGCATCGACCCTCGCTTCTCCGGCAACCCGCTGGTCACTGGCGAACACCATGTCCGCTTTTATGTCGGCGCGCCGATGGTGGTCGCCGGCGCGCGCGTCGGCACGGTGTGCGTGCTCGACCGGGAGCCGCATGAATTTCCGTCCGCTGCCGCGCTCGATCATTTGAAATCGCTGGCCAGCCTCGCCGCCAGCCTGTTTACCCTCAAGGACGCCACCCGCAGCGGCGCCATTGCCACCGCTGCTTTGGCGCAGGAGGAAAAGCGCCGAGCTATAGCGCTCGACGCCGCCTCGCTCGCCAGTTGGGCCTGGGATATCCGCACCGACATGATCGAATGCGACGTGCGTTTGTCGGAGCTGTTCAACCTGCCCCGTTCGAACCGACTGCGGGCGCGCGACATTCTGGCCGCCATCGACCCGCGCGATGTCTACCAGACCGAGACGCGCTTTCGCGATGCCCTGACCGGCAGCGATGACTATTTCGGCGAATACCGGGTCAAAGGCTTCGATCCGCCGCGCTGGATAGTCACCCGCGGCCGCGTCATCGAGCGCGACGGCGAAGGCAAGCCGACGCTTATCTTTGGCGTCAACTACGACATCTCGGAACGCAAGCTCGGCGAGGACCGGCAAAGGCTGCTGCTGCGCGAGCTCAACCATCGGGTCAAGAACACGCTGGCGACGGTGCAGGCGCTGGCGACGCAGACCGTTCGCCACGCTCGCCGCCCAAGCGAATTCCTGGAAGCCTTCGGCGCCAGGCTGCAGGCGCTGGGCGCTGCCCATAACCTGCTGTCGGATCGCGAATGGCGCGGCATCGGTATTCGCGAACTGATGCAGATCGAGGTCAAGCCGTTCGATTCCGCAGAACGGCCGCGCATCGTGATCTCCGGTCCGGAGCTGCTGCTTTCGCCTGACCAGGCGGTGGGGCTCGGCCTGATCATGCACGAACTGGCCAGCAACGCGCTGCAATACGGATCGCTGTCGGTTGGCTCGGGGAAGGTCGATGTCGACTGGAAGGCGGCGGGCAAGAAAGGCGCGCGCCGCCTTGTGCTGACCTGGAGCGAAAGCGGCGGGCCGAAAGTCGACCCGCCGGAACGCCAGGGCTTCGGCTCTATCCTGATCCGCCGCAGCCTCGCCAAGGTTTTATCGAGCGAAGTGACCCACGAATTCCGCAGCGAAGGCGTGTTCGCCGAAATATCGATGCCGCTTGAAGATCTGCCGGCTTAAAGCAATTTCAGAAGTGCGAAGCGGTTTTCCCGGGAACAGCGTATCAGCGCGCGCGCTTTAGTCGGCTTCGCTGTCCGGATCGCCCCGGTCCGGCTTGACGTTCTCACGGTAGATGGCATAGGCCGCGAGCGCGATCATCGGGCCGAGAATGACGCCCTTCCCGCCTTTCCCCTTGAGCAAGGCCGGCAGCACGGCAAGCGCCGCGGTGATACCGAGCGCCTTCAGGTCGGCATTGCGCCTTCGCACACGTCGGCGTGCACGCGTTCCAGCCGCAAGTTGATGAATGAGCACGATAAGCCCGGCCAGTACCAGGAAACCAGCGGCGAAGCCAAGACAGGCGGCCATCGAGCCATAACGGTCAGCCGCCCAGATGTAGGCCGCCCCCAGGAGAAACCCGAGGCCGCACAGGGCAGCCACGGCGGCGAGCCCGTAGACGATTGCCGCCGTGCGCGCGCGGCGCATGGCGGCAATGGCTTCACCCGAGGCCAAGGCCGAGATAAGCGGTGCCAGCATGCCCATCTCTGTCGAAACTAGCGCCGGGCAAGAAGCGCAAACAGGAAGCCGACGCCGGCCGCGATCGCCAGTGAAGTGACCGGCTTCTCGCGCACATTGGCCGTGATCTGGGCCTCAAGATCCTTGGCGTTGCCACGCAGGCTGTCGAAGACGGCTTCGCCCTGCGCGCGCAACTGGTCGACGCCTTCGGCAGCAGCGCGCCGCGCCGTGCCGTAACCATGTTCGCCGGTCTTGGCCAATTGCTTGGTCAACTTTTCAATATCCGCCTTCAACTGCCGAATGTCGGCTTCCAGGTCGGCGTTCGTCTGACTTTCGTTGGCGGTTTTTCCTGCGGCAGTTGCCATTCTAAACTCCTTGCGTTTGCTTGGCTTCAAACGCCCGACACACGTCATGGTTCCGAAATCGGAGACCGTATCCATGAAAGGGTGTTTGCAAGTGCGAGTCCAGCCCCAGATGGAGGCCTGCCTGTCAGATCAGCGGCCGACGGCCTTCGCTTAGGCCCTCCCAGCGCGCGAGATCCTTCAGCCCCTCCCCGTCGATCACTTCGCAACCGCCGTCGCGCCAGGCGATCAGCTTGCGATCGATGAGCTTGCGGATCGTCTTGTTGGTGTGGACCAGCGACAGGCCGAGCGTATCGGCGACATGCTGCTGGGTAATCGGGATTTGCACCGGCGCCTTGCCGTTGAGCCCGACTGCCGCCGCGCGGCTGGCGATGAAGGCAATGAGATAGGCGGTGCGCTCGACCGCCGTGCGCCGACCGACGCTGAGCAGGTTCTCGTCCAGCATGCGCTCCTCGCGCGACGCCAGCCAGGTAATGTCGTAAGCAAGGCCCGGATGGTTGCGGTAGAGCTCGTGCAGGTTTTCACGCTCGAAGACGCACAACAGCATGGGCGACAGCGCCTCGACCGAGTGCTGCATTTCGCCCATCAGGCTGCCCTGCAGCCCGATAAGATCGCCGGGCATGGAGTAGTTCAGGATCTGGCGCCTGCCGTCCGACAATAGTTTGTAGCGGAAGGCCCAGCCCGAAAGCACGGTGTAGAGATGAGCACTTTGGCTGCCTTCGACCAGCACTGTGGCGCCCTTGTCGACGGCCAGTTCGCCCTTCTTGAACATGCTGACATAGGCAAGCTCCTGCTTCTCGAATTCCCGGAACACCGGCAATGGCCGAAGCGGGCAGATCTCGCATGGGTACTGACGGCTGGAAAACGAACGACCATTCTGGCCAGACATTTCGATCCCTCTTTCGAAAGTCTCTTGCCAGAGACTGAGTGCTACGCCTTTGCAAGGCCGCGGTTCCGCTGCCGATGGCATGTCTTTTTTAAATGACAGGATGGCAAATAGCGATCATGACTCGCTACACTCCATTGAGGCGAATTCGAAGCTCGCTTGTGGAGTAGAGCCGGTGGGCGAACTTTTCGGATTAAGGCCTGACCGATCCCCCCAAGGTCCGCGATGCGGTTGACTGGAGTCACTGTACCCGATGCTGCAAGAATTGAGGAGAGATTGCCAAGTGCCGCCATTGCTTGAGGGATTGCGAATTCTTGTCTTGGAGGATGAATTCCTGATCGCCATGGATGTCGAGCAGCTTTGCCGCGACCATGGCGCGAGCGACGTAGTGATTGCCCGCGCTCTGGCCGAGATCGATGAGCAGAAGGTCGTTGGCGAGTTCGACGCCGCTATCGTGGACCTCATGCTGGGCGGAACGTCCACACTCGACTTCGCCGCGCGGCTGCGCCAATCGGGCCTGCCGTTTGTCTTTGCCTCCGGCTATTCGGACCCCGATGAGATCAAAGGGTCTTTTCCCGGCATCCGCCTGGTCACCAAGCCTTATTCGGGGACCGATCTCGTCGAGGCTCTGGCGGCGGCCTGCGACCGCGCGCCAGTCTGAGATATCTTCGATGCGTATGTGTAGAGAGCCCAGGCCCGCAAACGGGGCCTCCGCCGTCAGGCAGCGTTTGAACCCGTCACCTGGGACGAGATCGCGTCCGGCCCGTATTCGTCTTCGCCGGAGATTTTGAGGATCTCCTGCAACCGCGTGCGGGCCCGGCTGACCCGGCTCTTGATCGTTCCGACCGCACAGCCGCAGATTTCGGCGGCCTCTTCATAGGAAAAGCCTGAAGCGCCGATGAGGATGATGGCTTCGCGCTGGTCCTCGGGGAGTTGCTCGAGCGCGCCGCGAAAATCCTTGAGGTCAAGCTGGCCGTGCTGAGCCGGATGAACGGCAAGCCTGGCCGTCATGATGCCGTCGCTGTCCTGCACCTCGCGGCCGCGCTTGCGCATCTGGGAATAGAACTCGTTGCGCAGGATGGTGAACAGCCATGCCTTGAGATTGGTGCCGGGTTGAAAGCTCTCATGCTTGTCCCAAGCCTTGACCAGCGTCTCCTGCACCAGATCGTCGGCCTTGTCGGCATTCTGCGTCAGCGACACGGCAAAGGCCCGCAGGCTCGGGATCGAGCCGAGCAGGTCGGTCTTGAACCCTTGTGAGACAGCTGCCATGCCTCAGTCCTTCTTCTGTGCGGGTTCGGCCTTTTCCAGTTGGCTGAGCAACTGGGCAAAGCGATCCGGCACATTGTCCGAGACCAGCTCGTCATAATATTGTTTGAGTTTACGGCCAATTTCCGAATTCGCCCCGAGCGGGTCGCCGGAATTGGCCCGGCGCCTGTCAGCGGCGCCAGCCAGCGTTTCTTTATTCATGTCCTTCATTTCGCCCTTAAATCCAGCGCCCCGAGCCGCCCCATTACACAACGCAAAGCGGCCCCCTCGTCTGGTTGCCCATCGCACCACAAACGTCGCCCGTGCAGTTTCGTTCCACAAGTGTCGGAACTTTTTCGCAAAACCCGCGTTTGGGTGTTGGGGCTTGCAATCAGCTTGACCTGCAATCTATGCAATCACGTCATCTGAGGGAGACGTCTACCATGAGCCTTTCCGCAACCATCGCTCCGCACCTGCCGTTCCTGCGCCGCTTTTCACGCGCCGTATCCGGATCGCAGGAGAGTGGCGATGCGCTGGTAGCCGCGATGCTCGAAGCCATCATCGCCGACGTCGACATCTTCCCGCAAGCGTCAAGCGACCGCATCGCGCTCTACAAGGTATTCGCCAAACTGTTCACCTCCATTGCCATCCGCGTTCCGCAGGAGCAGGCGCAATCGGCATGGGAGCAGCGCGCCGCCGCCAATCTGAACGCCATTGCGCCACGGCCACGCCAGGCTTTCCTGCTGGTCGCGGTCGAAGGCTTCGGTGAAGACGAGGCAGCTGAAATTCTCGATGTCGACGCCAAGGAATTCTCCGAACTGCTTGCCCAGGCGAGCAATGAGATCTCTCGCCAGGTGGCGACCGATGTGCTGATCATCGAGGACGAGCCGCTGATCGCCATGGACATCGAGGAAATGGTCGAGAGCCTCGGCCACCACGTGGTCGGAACCGCGCGCACCCATACCGAGGCGGTGGCGATGTTCGGCAAGACAAGGCCGAAGATGGTGCTGGCCGACATTCAGCTTGCCGATGGCAGCTCGGGTATCGATGCGGTCAACGAAATCCTGTCGTCGACTTCGGTGCCGGTAATCTTCATCACCGCCTTCCCCGAACGTCTGCTGACCGGCGAGCGGCCTGAACCGGCCTTCCTCGTCACCAAGCCGTTCAATCCCGACATGGTCAAGGCGCTGATCAGCCAAGCGCTGTTCTTCGACCGGCAGGCCAAGGCCGCCGCGTGAAGTAGGGCCTTCAATCTCCAACTTTTCGCCGCCTCGCAGCGTTGGCGGCACTGGCGATCGCCTAACCCGGCGATCGGCGGCTGCCCGTCGCGCCGTATCGCGCTCACGCGCGCGAATCAATTCGCGTCCGGGCCTCTTCCAAAGACCTTCTTTTTCGGCAAATGGTGGAACAAACAGCAATCACTCACGTTCTTGATCCAGTATCGGAAGGAGACAGATCATGCTCTACTGGGCGCTCGTATTTCTCGTCGTGGCGATCATCGCCGGCGCGCTTGGTTTCGGCGGCATCGCCGGTACCTCGGCCGGTATCGCGCAAATATTGTTCTTCATCTTTCTCGCCTTCCTCGTCATCTCGCTTCTGGCCGGCCTGTTCAGACGGGCATCGTAGGAGCGGGCGAAGAACACTGGAAGCCGCACCCCTCAAACGGTTTCCAGCCACCGCCGGGCGATGTCCTCCAACGGGACATCGTCCGGCGGACCTTTTCTGGGGACCTACTCAGGAACTGAGTCCAAGTGAATCGTTCGGTCCTGATCAGGTGGACAGGTGATTGATGCGTTCCATTGGCGGAGGCGAGAGCGGACAGGGCGACGAGGTGATCGCACTGCACCCGGCTGAAAGCGGAATGCAGCTTGGCCGGGCCTTGCTTCACGCTCTGCACAATGCCGGCATTTCCGTCCTCTATCAGGATCGTGAATTGAAGACTGTATGGGCCCGCAACATGCGTGCGCCGTGGGTTTCCGACACAGCCGACAGCAACGGCGCGTTGCCACCGGCGCAAGCTGAGCAAATCGCCGCCGCCAAAAGCAATGTGATCGCTTCCGGCAATCCGGAACGCCTTGAACTGAGTGTTCCCACCGGTGATGGCATGCGCTGGTTCCAGGTATGGGTCGATGCCGATCGGGGCCATCGCGGCGACGTTCAGGGCGTCGTCACCACGATGGTGGAAACCACCGAGCAGAAACGCCGCGAACAGACGCTGAAGACGCTGTTGCGCGAAGTCAGCCACCGCTCCAAGAACCTGTTGGCCATCATCCAGAGTATTGCCACCCAGACCGGCCGCTATTCCGAGACACCCGACGATTTCCTGAAGCGCTTTCGCGGCCGCCTGCAGTCACTGGCTTCCTCCCAGGATCTGGTAACGTCGTCGAACTGGCGGGGTGCAGCACTTCGCGAGCTTATCCGCGGCCAGGTCGTTCGCTACGGCGCCGATCCCGCGCAGAGCCTGCGCTTCAATGGCGTCAACCCCTACCTCAATCCCAACGCGGCCATTCATATTGGACTGGCAATGCACGAACTCGCCGTCAATTCATTCAGCTACGGCGCCCTGGCGCGGCCGGACGGCTTTGTCGAGGTAACCGCCGATCTGTCGAACGTCGCAGAGGCCGCAGACAAGCCGGCTTTGTCGCTGACCTGGGTCGAGGCCATTGTCGCCAATGATAACAGGCGCACCGAGAAACGCTTCGGCAGCGTTGCCCTCGAACGTGTCGTGCCGGCATCGCTGAACGGCACGGCGACGCTGGAGATCACCAGTGACCGCCTCGAATATCGCCTCGTCGTTCCGCACGGCAATTTCGAAACCGAATGAGCGGCGGGATTCCTTAACCGGCTGTTCACCATAAAATCCGATGCTGTGGTTCCCAGAGATTGCTGGATCTTGACCGATTCAACTGATGTTTCGGCCGCAGCCTGCAACGCGAGTATGGGAGGAATGATCATGACGGTTGCCGATATGAACAGGCTGGAGCAGGCCGCCCGGGTCTCGATGAGCGGCTTTCAGGATCCTGATGCTTCAGCCTCGCCTTTGCAGCACGCCTGGCATCCCTTGCTTCGCTTCGCCGCTGTCGCGCTCGTCGCCGCTGTTGTGCTGATCGTGGCGTCGCAATTGGCCTGAGCCAGATGCTCAGGTTCACGCCGCTCTCAAGCAGCCCGGCTCAGAAGCTGTCCAGTTCGTAGCCAACCAACTATTAGCACTCTTTGCGGCACAGGAACTTTGACGGCTGTGGACCGTTCTTATGGCGAGAGGACGTGTCGCCGTGGAACACATCGCCGCTTTGCTTTTGGTAATTGGCTGTTCGAACAACATGACCGAATGCCGTGAACTGCCGGTGCCGGTCAGCGTTTTCGAAACCGCCGAAGCATGCACGGCAGAACGTCCATTCGCTGCCGGCGACGTGCAGGATCAGGCCGAGCACGTCGTTGCCAAATGTCTTACGGTCGACCCCGCGCTGGAGGATGATTACGACCAGATTGTCTGGAACGTGCGCCCGGACGGTTCCCTCGACGCGTCTTTGCAGATTTCCAGTGTCGTGGTCGCGTCGAACGCCACGCGCCGCGAAAAAGACTCTCTTAGCCAACAATAAGATCGAGCGGGCAAAGGCTGCTGTTTCGTGCTAAATAGCGGCTGGAGCTTACTAAAGTGAGGACAAAAGTGAGGAGAGATTCTATGCGGAAATTGATTATTGCCATGGTTGCGGTGGTCGCCGTCAGCGGCTGCAGCACGACCGAGCAGGATGTCGGTGTCGGCGCCGGTGTCGGTGCTTTGGCCGGCGGACTGATCGGCGGCGGCAAGGGTGCGCTGATCGGCGCAGCCGTTGGCGCCGGTTCCGGCCTGCTGGTGCGCAACCTGCGCAACGGCTATTGCCAGTATCGCGACAATCGCGGCCGGCTCTACACCGCTCGCTGCTGATCCGCTTCAAAAGCGTCAGACAATCGCGACGGAGACCGGTCAGCCGGTCTCCGTTTGTTTGACTGCATCAGGCTGCGGGATCCTGATTTCCACCGTAAACCCATCGGCGCGAAAATCTCGGGCAATCGTGCCGCGCAACTCGCGCGTGACATTGAGGTCGATCAGCTTGGTGCCGAAGCCGGTCTTCGCCGGCGCTTCGAGTTCCTTCTGCCCGGCCTCGCGCCAGTTCAGAACCAGCATCCGCTCGGACCCGCGCCCCTCGAACGACCAGTCGACCTTCAGCGCACCCACGGAATTGCCGGCCTCGCCATATTTCAGCGCATTCGTCGCCAGTTCGTGAAAGGTCAGGCCAAGCGCCTGCGTCGTCCTCTCGTCGAGCAGCACCTGAGGCCCTGACAATATCCCTTCCGGAAGCTCCTTGCCGAATACCTGGCCGAGCTCGATGCGCAGCAGGTCGCCAAGATCGGCCTTCTGCCAGCGCGAACGCGTCAGCATGTCCTGGGAAGCCGCCATTGCCTGCAGGCGGGCCGAGAAGGAAGTTGAGAACTCCTGCACGTCGGTTGCTTGCGCCGCCGTCTGGCGCGCAATCGCCAGCACCCGCGTGATCGAATTCTTGATTCGATGCTTCATCTCCTGCAGCATCAAATCCTTTTCGAGCACGCTTTTTTCCGTCGTTTCATGCAGCAGCGACTTGGCGTCGTAGGCGCGCTCCTGGTAGCGGGCCACCAACGCTATGGCGCCGGCCAGAAGCAGGCCGAACAGCCCGAGCATGACCGGAATGGCGCGCGAGGACGGTTGCGAAAATGCACTTGTCGGCCGAAACAGCACCGTCCAGGGCCGACCGGCGACGATGATCTTGCGCGTCACCAACAGCCTGTCGCCAAAGCTCGCAACCGGCGGCGTCTCCGACTGGAACAGAAGATTGTCGGCGTCGGCCGTGCCGTCATAGATCGCGGTGTTGACCGGCAGCAAAGGCGTGCGGCTGAGCGCGGTCTGGAACAGGTCGCGGGCGCGGAAGGCCGCGTAGAGAAGGCCTGATGTCGATGATCTGGACGCATTGATACCATCCGGCGCGGTTTCGACATTGAGCCTGACGAAGACCAGGAAACCGGTAAAGGTCTGCGCCGCGCCAGTGTCCTGGCCGAGCTGGACCAGACCGCTTGCGTGCTGTGCGTCATCGGCCATCGCCTTTTCGATCGCCTCGCGCCGCACCGGCTCGGTGAACATGTCGTAGCCGATGGTGGATTCGTTGGCAGGGTCGAGCGGCTCGAACAGCACGACGGGCGTGCGCCATGGCTGTGTCGTGTCCGGATAGACCGTGTGGGCGGCGCCGCGGTCGCGCAACATGTCGCGCTCGACCGCCGCTTCGTCACCGGTCTTGGCCAGCCTGAGATAGCCGATGCCGCGCAGGCCGGCGAAATTGTTATCGACACCGAGGGCGCTGAAGAAGGCCTTGAATTCGCTACCTGAAATCTCGCCATTGCGGGCGTCGAACAGCGCCTGCGTCGAGCGCAGCAGTGACAGATGCAGATCGATACGGCTTTCGATGCGGTTGAGCGCGTCGTCGGCCGTCGCCTCGAACTTGATGCGCGCCGCTTCCTGGGTCGCGAAATAGGCGAAGCCCGCCATCGTCAGGCTGATCAGTGCAACGGCAATGAAGGCAAGGATCGGGAAAAACTTCTTCAACGCAGGCCCATGGACGGTTCGGGACCTTTATGGGCAAGTCGCCGCGGCAAGACAATGGCGCGGCCAAGCCATAATGACAGCTGGCATATCATGCATATTTAGCCGGCTTATCGATCTCGAGCATCAGTGAATACGACAGCTGACGATAGCGTGGTCTCAGGCCGCGATCTTCAGCGCACCCGGACCGGGAATGGCGCCGGGCGGGCACTTTCCCAGGATGATCATGCCGAGCACTTCGTCCTGGGTCACATCGGTGGTGCGCGCGGTGCCGACGACCTGGCCGTTCTTCATTACGCAGACTCGGTCGGCAAGCTCGAACACGTCGTGAATGTCGTGGCTGATCAGGAAAATGCCGATGCCGTCGGCCTTGATCTGCTTGACCAGTTCGCCGACCTGCGCCGTCTCCTGCGGCCCAAGCGCGGCCGTCGGTTCGTCCATGATCAGGATGCGGGCGTTGAACAGGATGGCGCGTGCGATCGCCACCGACTGGCGCTGGCCGCCCGACAGCTTGATTACCGGCTCCTTGAACCGCTGGAAGCGCGGATTGAGCCGGCTCATCACCTTGCGCGCCTCGGCCTCCATGGCGACATCGTCGAGTGTCCCCCACGCGGTCATCAGTTCGCGGCCGAGGAAGAGGTTGGCGGCAGCGTCGACATTGTCGGCCAGCGCAAGCGTCTGGTAGATCGTTTCGATGCCGTATTTCTTGGCGTCGCGCGGAGTGGAGATCGAGGCCTCCTGGCCGTTGACCAAGATCTGGCCGGCATCGCGCTTGTAGGCGCCCGACAGGATCTTGATCAGCGTCGACTTACCGGCGCCGTTGTGGCCAAGCAGCGCCACCACTTCGCCCGGGAAAAGATCGATGGACGCATCGTCGACGGCGCGAATGCCACCGAACGCGATCGAGATGTTGCGCATGTCGATCAGTGGCGTACCAGTGGGAGCAGTTTTTTCCATAATCGTTCCTCCCTAGACGCGCTTGCGGTAGACGGTGTCGAGCCAGACGGCGATGACCAGGACAGCGCCAACGACAATGCTCTGCAGCGGCGAGTCGATGCCGAGCAGCACCATGCCGGATTGCAGCGACTGCATCAGAAGCGCGCCGAGCATGGCGCCCATCACCGTTCCGGCGCCGCCCGCGAGCGACGTGCCGCCGATGACAGCGGCCGCGATCACCAAAAGCTCGTCCAGTGTGCCCAGCGCATTGGTTGACGCATTGAGACGGGCCGACGAGATCGCCGCGCTGATTGCAGCCAGCACACCCATGATCATGAACACCTTCATGGTCACCCAGCGCGTGTTGATGCCGGCGAGTTCCGCTGCCTCCGGATTGCCCCCGATGGCGAAGACATAGCGGCCGAAACGCGTGCGCTTGGTGATGAACGTCATGATGATGCCGACAATCACCGCCATCAGCACCGGTATGGCGATGCCATGCGCGATGAACAGCCCGCCTTCGGGAACGGTGATGCCGTTCTGCTGTGCATACTGGCGCACGATGCCGATCGGCCATGGATAGGAATTGGCGATCCACACGGCGCCGAGGATGGCCGCGCAAGCGACCACGCCAAGCAAGGTCTCGGCCCAGACGGGGCGCAGTGGAAAGCTGAAGCGCTTGCGTTGCGAGCGGCCGTTGAGCAGCGCGAAGGCGACCGCTGCGCCGGCGACGATGCCGACGATCCAGCTGGCAGCGGCGCCAATCGAGCCGCGTGGTCCGCCGCCCATCAGCTGGAAGGTGGCGTCGAGTGGCGCGACCGTGCGCCCGCTGGTGATGAGCCATGCCATGCCGCGCCAGACCAGCAGGCCACCAAGCGTCACGATGAAGGCCGGAACCTGCATATAGGCGATGATGAAGCCCTGGAACGCGCCGATCAGCAGACCAAGCACCACGCCGGCGGCAAGCGCGATGATCCAGAGCCAGGGGTTTCCAAGCTGGAAGCCGATGATGCGAATCAGGAATTCGGCCTGTGCCACGCCCATGATCATGCCGATCACGCCTTCGGCGGAGCCCACCGAAAGGTCGATGTTGCGCATGACGATGACCAGTACCATGCCGGTCGCCATGATCGCGACCGAGGACGTCTGCACCGACAGGTTCCAAAGATTGCGCGGCGTCAGGAAAAGCCCACCCGACAGGATATGTATGCCGACCCAGATGACCAGCAGCGCGCCGACCATGCCGAGCATGCGCGTGTCGAGCTCGGTCGCTTTCAGGAACCGGGCGACCGCGCCGAGTTCAGACGCTCGTGCCGTATCGGCCTGCGGATTTGAGGTCGTGTCGGTCATGATGTCCTCCAGCGGCTTGCCGTCTGGCGCGGATGCCGGACCACAGCCTAGAAGTTTGCCGCCGATGGCGGAAACACACAATTCTCGTAGAGAAACCCGCCCGGGGGTTCACTCCCGCCGCCCGCCGTGCATACCTTAGGGAGGGGACGTTAGAACCCCGCGGCCTCCCGGGGGGCCGCCC
>NZ_JAMYMJ010000042.1:0-51588 GCF_040318435.1 Mesorhizobium sp. M1143
CCCCCCCCCCCCGCGCACCCCCCCGGGGCCCCCCCCGCGTTGGCGGCGCCCCCGGCGGCAAACCCGACAGCGCCGATGCCGAAGCCGGACAGCGTGCGCGTCAAAAGCGTCTCGGTGCCGCCGTAAAGCGGCTGCGAATGCAGGATGACATCGCCCGGCCGGGCATAGGCGAGCAGCGTCGTGGCGATCGCCGACATGCCCGACGAGAACAGGATGCAGGCGTCCGTTCCCTCATAGACCGCCAGCCGGTCCTCGACGATCTCCGAGTTGGGATGATTGAAGCGCGAATAGACCAGGCCGGACGCCGTGCCGCTCGGCGGCTCCTTGCGGCCGGATGTGTAGTCGAAGAAGTCGCGTCCCTCCTCCGCCGATTTGAACACGAAGGTCGAGGTCAGGAACACCGGCGGCTTGACGGCGCCTTCCGACAGTTGCGGATCGAAGCCATAGCTCAACATCAACGTTTCCGGATGGAGCTTGTGGTTGCCGATGTGGGTTTTCGACGGGCGCGGCGCGGTCATGGCTTTTCCTGCGTTCTGGAGGAGTCTCGTCCAGCAATTTATGCGATCCCGGTCCACCAGTCCTTGCTATTTTCGGCCTCGCATGGCTGCATTCCGGCAACAAATTGCCGAGCGAGAGCAAAAGTGCAACAGAAGATAGCCGACGATTTCGACCGCAAGATCCTGCGCGAGCTGCAGGCCGACGCCCGCATCACCAACAATGAGCTGGCGGAGCGCATCGGCCTGTCGCCGTCGCCATGTTTGAGGAGGGTACGCCGGCTGGAGGAGGCCGGCATCATCAGGGGCTATACCACGCTGGTCGACCCGGCCGCCTTCGGGTGGAACATGGTCGCCATCGCCACCGTCCGGCTCAGCCGCCAGAACGAGGACGAGATCGTCATGTTCGAGGACGCCATCCGCGGTTGGGAGGAGGTGCTGGAATGCCACCTCGTCACCGGGTCGCGCGACTATGTGCTGAAGGTGGTGACCGGCAGCCTCGAACAGTACGAGCGCTTCATCAAGGAAAAGATCGCGCGGCTGAAATGCGTCGCTTCGATCGAGACCAGCTTCGTCATGAACACCATAAAGGAACGGCGCCTCTGACATTTGGTCAAAGGCGCCGCTCTCGAGGTCGAAATTGCCTGGCCAGGCTTATTTGATCGCCTTGTCGGTGATGGCCGTGGTGTAGGCGCCGGTCGGCGCCTTGGTGATGATCTTCTGGTCGAGCAGCGCCTTGGCGGTGCGCTCGTAGGTCGCCGGGTCGAGCTTGCCGTCGGCATTGTCGATCAGCTTGGCGACTTCGCTCATCATCCGCTTCTGGTGGTTTTCGTCCTGGCCACCGCCGTCCATGACAATGCCCGCGGCCTCGTCATTGTTGTCGATGGCATATTTCCAGCCCTTCATCGAGGCGCGCACGAAACGCACCATCTTGTCTTCGAAAGCCGGATCCTTGAGCTTGTCTTCCGAGGCATAGAGCCCGTCCTCAAGCAGGTCGTTGCCCATCGCCGAGTAGTTGAACACGGTGAGCTGGTCCGGCTTGTAGCCGGCATCGATCAGCTGCCAGTACTCGTTGTAGGTCATGACCGAAATGCAATCCGCCTGCTTCTGGATCAGGGGCTGCACGTCGAAGCTCTGCTTCAAAACCGTGACGCCATCCGGGCCGCCTTCGGTCTTCAGGCCGAGCTTGTTCATCCAGGCGTAGAAAGGATATTCGTTGCCGAAGAACCAGACGCCGAGCGTGTGACCCTTGAAATCGGCTTCGGTCTTGATCGGGCCGTCCTTCGGGCAGACCAGCTCCATACCGGCCTTCTTGAACGGCTGGGCGATGTTGACCAGCGGCACGCCCTTTTCGCGCGCGGCGAGCGCCCCGCCCATCCAGTCGACGATGACGTCGGCGCCACCGCCGGCGATCACCTGCTCGGGTGCGATATCGGGACCGCCCGGCTTGATGTCGACGTCGAGGCCTTCTGCTTCATAAAAACCCTTGGCCTTGGCGACATAGTAGCCGGCAAACTGCGCCTGCGTGACCCATTTCAGCTGCAAGGTCACCTTGTCGGCGGCCATTGCCTGGAACGCGGCCAGCGACATCGCGCCGGCCAGCATCGGAATGATCAGTCTTTTCATGTTTTTACCCTCTGAAGTTAACACCCGAACCCACCGCCCTATCCACCACGGACAGAGGGATGCCAAAACGTGACGGCTCTCTCGACGAGAGCGACCACGCCATAAAAGACCGAACCCGCCAGTGCTGCAACTGCGATTTCGGCCCAGACCATATCGATGTTCATCCGCCCGACCTCGGTCGAGATGCGAAAGCCCATGCCGACCACAGGCGTGCCGAAGAACTCGGCGACGATGGCGCCGATCAGCGCCAGCGTCGAGTTGATCTTCAGCGCGTTGAAGATGAAGGGCGCTGCCGCCGGCAGCCGGAGCTTCAAGAGTGTTGGCCAGTAGCCCGACGCATAGGTGCGCATCAGGTCGCGCTCCATATGGCCGGAGGCGGCAAGACCGGCAACCGTGTTCACCAGCATTGGGAAGAAGGTCATGATGATGACGACCGCGGCCTTGGACGGCCAGTCGAAGCCGAACCACATCACCATGATTGGCGCCACACCGATGATCGGCAGCGCCGAGACCATATTGCCGATCGGCAGCAGACCGCGGCGCAGGAACGGCACGCGGTCGGCCGCAATCGCCACCAGGAAGCCGGCGCCGCTGCCGATGACATAACCGAAGATCACCGCCTTGAAGATGGTCTGCCTGATATCGGCGCCGAGCACCGGCAGGGAACTGGCGATGCGCACACCGATGGCGCTCGGCGGCGGCAAAAGGATGAAGGGAATGCCGGCGCCACGCGTCACCGCTTCCCATATGATCAGGATCCAGGCGCCGAAGATCGCCGGGATGATGAGGCGCAGCGCCATTCGCGCCCCTTTTGCCATCGGGCGAAGCCCAGACAGCACCGCCACACAGCGCCAGGCCAGCAGCCAGGCAGCCGCGAGCAGCAGGAAATAAGGCGCCAATGCCGTGCCTTCGAACCCTGTAATGCTCGAGATCAGCATCCAGGCGACAAGGTGAGCGCCGATAAACAGCACCGCAGCCTCGGCCACCGCCGAAATCCTGAGCATCGAGATCAGCCCCGCCAGCACGGCCAGGCCGATCATCGGGGTCTTTATACCGAAATAGGGGTAGTCGAAGCTTGCCGTCGCGTCTGCAAGGGTGGCCGCTTCCGGCTTCGACATCGCGCCGAGCGACAGGGCTACAAGACACAGCGCAACGGCCAGCACGGCTTGCCAGGAGGGCTTCAGCCAGTTCATGCCGGCCTCCCGCCCATGGCGCGGTCAACGAGGCGCCCGGCTATGCCGACCACCATGACCAGAAGGGCCGCCACCACCGAGCCCGCCACAAGGGCGGACCAGATGTCGATGGACTGGCTGTAATAGGCACCTGCCAAAAGCTTGGCGCCGATGCCGGCGACAGCACCGGTCGGCAGTTCGCCGACAATGGCGCCGACCAGGCTCGCCGCCACCGCCACCTTCATCGAGGTGAACAGGAACGGCACCGAGGCCGGCACCCGCAGCTTCCAGAAGGTCTGCGAGACACTGGCATTGTAGGTGTGCATCAGGTCGAGATGCATGAGTTCGGGCGAGCGCAGGCCCTTCACCATGCCCACCGTCACCGGGAAGAACGACAGGTAGGTCGAGATCATCGCCTTTGGGATCAGACCGCTGATGCCGATCGCCCCCAGCACGACGATGATCATCGGCGCCACGGCCAGAATGGGAATCGTCTGGGAGGCGATGATCCACGGCATCAGGCTGCGGTCGAGCGTCGCCACATGCACGATGCCGACCGCGATGACGATGCCGAGCGCCGTGCCGAAGGCAAAGCCGAGCAACGTCGACGACAGGGTCACCCAGGCATTGTAGACGAGGCTTCGGCTCGATGTGATGGGCCGCAGGAAGGTGTTCTCGAAGAAGTTCACCGCCACCTGATGCGGCGCCGGCAGCGTCGGCTTGGGCTGCGACAGCGTCTTGCCGATGAATTCGACGGTGCCGTGGGTTTCCCCGGCGCGCCGGTCGAGGTCGCGCTGGAACGGCGCGTTGAGGATGACGGCGAAGACATACCAGAGCACCACCACGCCCAGGAGGATGGAGGTCACGGGGATGAGTTTTTCGCGGAAGGTGTCCATCTAGCGCGCCTCGCCAGCGGGGCGCCCTCCTCTCCCCAACGGGGAGAGGGTGGCCGGAGCGAAGCGGAGGTCGGGTGAGGGGGTAGAAATCTTTCCGTCGAGACAAGCCAAGATCGTATCCAGGACCGCTCGGCGCTCAGCCAAAACTTCGTGATTCCAGAAGCGCAGAACCGAATAACCTTGTCCGTTCAGCCAGGCTGTCCTGGCGGGATCGGTCAGTGAATCCGCGTGTTGGCTGCCATCAAGTTCGACAATCAGCCCCTGCTCGCGGCAGACGAAGTCCGCGATGAAAGGTCCGAGCGGCACTTGCCGCACAAATTTGTAGCCGTTGAGATGACGTCCTCTCAATTCCCCCCAAAGCCGGTATTCAGCTTCGGTCTCGTCAAACCGCAGCTTTCGGGCGCGAGCGGTTGCCCCGACATTTCTCTTGGTCGGATCCGTCGGCGCCGCCCCCTCACCCGACCTCCGCTTCGCTCCGGCCACCCTCTCCCCGTTGGGGAGAGGAGCCAGCCGGTCGTTCGCCCCCTCAATCATCATAGCTGTGCCCTGCCCTCAAGCCATCGCGTACCCTGGCCGCGATCGCCAAAAATTCCGGCGTCTCGCGGATGTCCAGTGGCCGCTCCTTTGGCAGCGTCGATTCGATGATGTCGGTAACCCGACCTGGGCGCGGCGACATGACGACGATGCGCGTTGACAGATACACCGCCTCGGGGATGGAATGGGTGACGAAGCAGATCGTCTTGTTGGTGCGCGCCCACAATTCCAGAAGCTGTTCATTGAGATGGTCGCGCACGATCTCGTCCAGCGCGCCGAAGGGCTCGTCCATCAGCAACAGGTCGGCGTCGAAGGCGAGCGCGCGGGCGATCGAAGCGCGCTGCTGCATGCCGCCGGAAAGCTGCCAGGGGTATTTCTTCTCGAAGCCGGAGAGGTTGACGAGCTCCATCGTGCGCTTGATGCGCTCGGCCTGCTCCGCTCTCGAAAGGCCGATGATCTCCAGCGGCAGCGCCACGTTACGCTCGATCGTGCGCCACGGGAAAAGGGCTGCCGCCTGGAAGACGTAGCCATAAGCGCGTTTCTCGCGCGCCTGTTCCGGCGTCATGCCGTTGACCGAGATCGTGCCCGATGTCGGTTTTTCCAGATCGGCGATGACGCGCAGCAAGGTGGTCTTGCCGCAGCCCGATGGGCCGATGAAGGAGACGAACTCGCCCTTGCCGATGGTCAGGTCGACATTGGAGAGCGCCTCTACCGGACCGTCATTGGTCTGAAAGGTAAGGCCAAGTCTGCTTGCCGAGACGACGGCTGGCGATTGTCCCGTCATCGCTTGCTGCCTGCCTCTCGCAGCCGCCCAGGATGAAATGCCGTTGCATTCGCGTTGATGTTGCTTTCCACTCGTCCAATCCCACCCAATCGACGCCCGGAGCCTTGCCGATGTCGCCCAAACCCACTTGTCACCTTATCCGTCCTGAAAGCACTTATGAAGGCAAGCAGGGATTGACCTATTTTGCCGGCATTGCAACCGAGACGGTCGGCTCGTCCGGCATCTGCATGCATCTGCTCACCCTGCCGCCTGGCGCCCGCGCCAAGGCGCATCTGCATGAAAGCCATGAGACGGCGATCTATGTGCTCTCGGGCGAGGTCCACACATGGTATGGCGACAGGCTCGAGAACCACATCGTCGTCAAGGCCGGCGACCTCTTCTACATCCCGGCCGGCGTACCGCATCTGCCGGCCAATCTGAGCAACGCCCCGTCCTCGGCCGTCATCGCCCGCACCGATCCCAATGAACAGGAAAGCGTCGTCCTGTTGCCCGAACTGGATGCGCTGGTGGCCTGACGCTGACGGGACTGCCGTCATTTGCACCGCGCCACTTCGCCCATGACATTGCCGTCGTCGTCGGCGACCGTCAGCTTCTTGGCGTTCTTGGCGCTGCGCTTGATGGTGAATTTGGTCGGCTCCTGTCCCTCTTCGCCTTCCGCCTCGCATGTTGCCGTCACCACCAGCGACCCATCAGCCTGCGCTTGCTTCTCCGTGAAGGTGCAGGCGCTGGCGGCGGTGACCAATGCCTCGTCGGTCAAAAGCAGCATCCGATCGGCGGCGACTTCCTGGCCGTTGCGGTTGATGCAGCCATATTTGTCCCCATAGGGTTTCGTCAGGTCGATGCCTGCCGCAAGGGCCTGACCCGCAGCCAGAACGACTATCATCGCAACAGACGGCCCCAAACCGCGCGCGCTCATTCCCCCAGCTCCAACGTCACGAACACGGTTGCAACGGCCCCATTTCTTCAAGACCGGGAATGGTCACGAAGAACCCACCCTCGCCCTTGTTGGTGACCACAACGGTTTCAGCCGTCGTCCCCGCCTCGCCTTCGGCGGAACAGGTCGCATCAAGCGATTGCGTGCCCGGCGCCCACGTCAATTGCTGCGCGAACCGGCAGCCGCTGCCATAGGTCTCGATGCCTTCGGCGGTCAGCACGATATAATCGTCCCGGCCCTGAAAACCGGCCTTTGCAAAGACACAGCCGGCATCGTTGCCCCAGGAGCCGGCCAGCCTCTCGGCCCCTGTTGCCGGACCAGCGACCACCATCGCCACGACCAGTGAAATGAGCGCCCCCGGGCTCCGCAACGTCAAACGCCTGTCGCCGGAATGCCGGTGCGTTCCACCTTGCGCGGCGCGGTAATGTCCTTCCAGGTCGACAGAGCCCGGTTGACCGCCGCGTTCGGCTCGCGGGCGACGAATTCGCCATGGCCGGGCTTGGCCTTGACCTCCGCTTCCTCGACCGACAATTCGCCGCGCGAAAAGACGAAGCGCGGCAGGCCGGTCACCTCAAAACCTTCGAAGACGTTGTAGTCGATCACCGATTGCTGCTTCTTCGAGGTGATGGTCTTCTTGGCGCTGGGGTCCCACACCACGATGTCGGCGTCCGCGCCTTCGACGATGGCGCCCTTCCTAGGATACATGTTGAGGATCTTGGCGATGTTGGTCGAAGTCACCGCGACGAACTCGTTCATCGTCAGCCGCCCGGTGTTGACGCCCGTCGTCCACAGCACGGGCAAGCGGTCTTCGAGCCCGCCGGTGCCGTTCGGGATCTTGGTGAAATCGCCGAGGCCGTTGCGCTTCTGCTTGGTGGTGAAGGCGCAGTGGTCGGTCGCCACCACCTGCAGCGATCCCGCCTGCAGGCCGGCCCACAGCGAATCCTGGTGCAGCTTGTTGCGGAAGGGCGGGCTCATGACGCGGCGCGCCGCATGGTCCCAATCCTTGTCGAAATACTCGCTCTCGTCCAGCGTCAAATGCTGGATCAGGGGCTCGCCGAAAACCCGCATGCCCTTCTGGCGGGCGCGGCGGATCGCTTCGTGGCTCTGCTCGCAGGACACATGCACGACATAGAGCGGCACGCCGGCCATGTCGGCGATCATGATGGCGCGGTTGGTCGCCTCGCCTTCCACTTCCGGCGGCCGCGAATAGGCGTGTCCCTCGGGACCATTATTGCCGGCAGCGAGCAGCTTTTGCGACAGCGCCGCAACCACGTCGCCATTCTCGGCATGAACGAGCGGCAGCGCGCCGAGATCGGCGCAGCGCTGGAACGACGCGTACATCTCGTCGTCGTCCACCATCAGCGCGCCCTTGTAGGCCATGAAATGCTTGAACGAGGTAATGCCTCTGTCGACGACGGTGGCCATCTCGTCGAACACCTGCTTGCCCCACCAGGTGATCGCCATGTGGAAGGAGTAGTCGCAGGCAGCCTTCGAGGTCTTGTTGTCCCACATCTGCAACGCTTCCAGCAGCGATTGCTGCGGCGCCGGCAGGCAGAAATCGACCACCATCGTGGTGCCACCGGAAAGGGCCGCACGCGTCCCGGACTCGAAATCGTCGGCCGAATAGGTGCCCATGAACGGCATTTCGAGATGGGTGTGCGGATCGATGCCGCCCGGCATGACGTAACAGCCGCTGGCGTCGAACTCATGGTCGCCATGCAGGTTCGAGCCAATGGCGACGATCTTGCCGTGCTGCATCAGCACATCGGCCTTCCAGGTGCGGTCGGCGGTGACGATGGTGCCGTTTCGGATGACTTTGGTCATTGTCGTGTTCCCTTGTTCTCTTCGCGCTTCTTGTGAGCGTCGTTTTGAATACAGATCTTAGTTCACGCCACGATCCCCGCTGTCTCTACCACCGCATGGAACAGCACGTCGGCGCCGGCGCCGGCCCATTCCTTGGTGATTTCCTCGGCCTCGTTGTGTGACAACCCGTCAACGCAGGGGCACATCACCATAGCGGTCGGCGCGACGCGGTTGATCCAGCAGGCGTCGTGGCCGGCGCCGGAGACGAGGTTGCGGTGGGAATAGCCGAGCCGTTCGGCTGCGTCGCGGATCGCCTTGACGCAGCCGGCATCGAAGGTGACCGGATCGAAAGCGCCGACCTGCTCGACCTTGTACTGGATGTCGAGCGCCTCACAGATCGTGTCGATGCCTTCGCGTATGCGCCCATCCATAGCGTCCAGCACTTCCTTCTCGGGCGAACGGATGTCGATGGTGAAGACGGTGCGTCCCGCAATGATGTTGCGCGAGTTCGGAAACACCTCCATGTGGCCGACCGCGCCGACGGCGTCGGGCTGGTAGTCCATGGCGATCTCATGCACCAGCTCGATCACGCGCGCCATGCCTAGACCGGCATTACGGCGCTTGGGCATCGGCGTCGAGCCGGTATGCGCCTCCTTGCCGGTCAGCGTTACCTGCAGCCATTTCAGGCCCTGGCCGTGGGTGACGACGCCAATGTCGATGCCTTCGTCCTCGAGGATCGGCCCCTGCTCGATATGCAGTTCGAAGAAGGCGTGGATCTTGCGGTCGCCGACCTTCTCGGTTCCCTTCCAGCCAATGCGCTCCAGCTCCTCGCCGAACTTTTTCCCCTGTTTATCAGTGTGCTGATACACGTCCGCCTGATCGAGCACACCGGCGAACACGCCGGACGCCATCATCGCCGGGGCAAAGCGCGAGCCTTCCTCATTGGTCCAGTTGGTAACGACGATCGGATGCCTGGTCTGGATGCCGAGATCGTTAAGCGAGCGAATAATCTCCAGCCCGCCGAGCACGCCGAGCACGCCGTCATATTTGCCGCCGGTCGGCTGCGTGTCGAGATGGCTGCCGACATAAACCGGCGGCAGGCTGGGATCAGCGCCTTCCCGGCGGGCAAACATGGTGCCCATTTCGTCGAGCCCCATTTCGAGCCCGGCCGCCTCGCACCAGCGCTTGAACAGATGCCGTCCCTCGCCGTCCTCGTCGGTCACGGTCTGGCGATTGTTGCCGCCGGCAATACCGGGGCCGATCTTCGCCATCTCCATGATGGAATCCCACAAACGGTCTGAATTGATTCGCAGATTCTCGCCCGGGGCGGCCATTCAAAGTCCTCTCATTTCATATAACCAACCGGGCGGCGGTTCCCGCCGCCGCCCGACTGGCTGGATAGATTAGTCGATCGCCTTCAGCACTTCTCTGACATGGTCGATCAATTCGTTGATCTGGCCCTTGGTGATGATCAGTGGCGGCGACAGCGCGATGATGTCGCCGGTGGTGCGGATCAGCGCGCCGCGCTCGAACGCCTTGACGAAGGCCGAGAAGGCCCGCTTGGTCGGGCTGCCGGCGATCGGCGCCAGTTCGATCGCGCCGATCAGGCCGATATTCCTGATGTCTATGACATGCGGCTCGTCCTTCAGCGAATGCAGCGCATCTTCCCAGTAGGGCGCCAGTTCCTCGCCACGGGTGAGCAGGCCCTCTTCCTTGTAGGTGTCGAGCGTGCCGAGTGCCGCGGCGCACGCAATCGGATTGCCCGAATAGGTGTAGCCGTGGAAGAACTCGATCATGTGCTCGGGGCCGGTCATGAAGGCGTCGTGGATTTCCTTCTTCACGAACACCGCGCCCATCGGGATGACGCCGTTGGAGACGCCCTTGGCGGTGGTCATGATGTCGGGCGTGACGCCGAAATAATCCGCTGCGAACGGCGCGCCGAGACGGCCGAAACCGGTGATGACCTCGTCGAAGATCAGCAAAATGCCGTGCTTGGTGCAGATCTCGCGCAGCTTCTGCAGATAGCCCTTCGGCGGCAGGATGACGCCGGTGGAGCCGGCGACCGGTTCGACGATGACGGCGGCGATGGTCGAGGCGTCATGCAGGGCAACGATGCGCTCCAGCTCGTTGGCGAGTTCGGCGCCATATTCCGGCACGCCCTTGGAGAAGGCGTTCTTTTCCGGCAGATGCGTGTGCGGCATGTGGTCGACGCCGCCGAGCAGCGTGCCGAACATCTTGCGGTTGGTGACGATGCCGCCGACCGAAATGCCGCCGAAATTGACGCCGTGATAGCCGCGTTCGCGGCCGATCAGGCGGGTGCGCGCGCCCTCGCCCTTCACACGGTGATAGGCGATCGCCATCTTCAGCGCCGTTTCGACCGATTCCGAACCGGAATTGGTAAAGAAGACATGGTCCATGCCCTTGGGCGCGAGATCGACCAGGCGGTTGGCCAGCTCGAACACGATGGGGTGGCCCATCTGGAAGGCCGGCGCATAGTCGAGTTCGGCCGCCTGGTGCTGGATCGCCTCGGTGATCTTGGGACGGCAATGGCCGGCATTGACGCACCAGAGGCCGGCGGTGCCGTCGAGCACCTTGCGGCCGTCGCTGGTGGTGTAGTGCATGTCCTTGGCGGACACGAACATGCGCGGCGCCTGTTTGAACTGCCGGTTTGCCGTGAACGGCATCCAGAATGCGCTGAGATCGTTCGGCGTGACTTTCAGCCGGTTGGACATGACCAAGACTTCCCCTTGTAACCTGTTTCGGTGCGGCTAACGCTTGGTCTTTCCAAAGCTTGGTCTTTGCTGCGTTTTCATGCTACGCAAATTTTTGACCGATTGGACAAACGTTAGCACCGCCCTGTCGGCGGTCAAGGGATTACTAGCGGAAATGCGGCCTGCGAAGTGCGCTCCACGGGTAAGAGAAAAACTGGTCCAGAGAATTGGTCCAGATGAACCCTGCGGCCAAGGCTTGCAGGGGTGAGCGGCGCCATGGAAGGCTCAGCCCCTCGCCGCACCCGCATCCAGCAGGAAAAGCGCGAACTGATCCTGGAGGCAGCCCTCGAAGTCTTCTCCGCCAACGGCTTTCGCGGTTCGACCATCGACCAGATCGCCGAGGCCGCCGGGATGTCGAAGCCGAACCTGCTCTACTATTTCCGCCGCAAGGAAGACATCCACGAAACGCTGATGGAGCGGCTGCTGGCGACGTGGCTGGCGCCGCTACGTGAACTCGACGACATCGGCGACCCCCTGACCGAGCTCAGGAGCTACATCCGGCGCAAGCTCGAAATGGCGCGTGATTTTCCCAGGGAAAGCCGGCTGTTCGCCAACGAGATCCTGCAAGGCGCGCCGCGCATCATGCCGCTGCTGGCGGGTGAGCTGAAAACGCTGGTCGACGAGAAGGCCAACGTCATCAAGGGCTGGATGCGCGCAGGAAAAATCGCCCGCACCGATCCCTGGCACCTGATCTTTTCGATCTGGGCGACGACGCAGCACTATGCCGATTTCGATGTCCAGGTCCGCGCGGTGCTTGGGCCCGATCGCGGCGGCGACGGCCGCTTCGAGGATGCGGCGCGGTTTCTGGAGCAGTTGTTCATTGATGGGCTGAAGCCGAAGGGCTGACCTTGGGCGTCAGGCGCTGCGGCGCTCCGCCGACATCGCCTCAAGCAAATTCTGCAGCTTCTCGATCGAATTCTGTTCGGCCAGCGGCGTGTAGACGATCAGCTTCATGTCCGAGCCGTCGTCGATCGACAGGCTCATATGCTCGAACGTCATGGCGCCGGCGCTCGGATGTCGGACATGTTTCACCCCCGACAATCGGCGTGCCACGTCGCGTTGCGGCCACCAGTCGCGAAACTCCGGACTTGAGCGCGTCATAAGCACGATCAGCCGCTCGAAATCCGCATCGCCCACATAGCGGGCGCTTTCCGCCCGGAACGAGGCCAGCACGGTGCGCGCCAATTGCTCCCAGTCAACCAGCAGGCGCCGGTGATGCGGATTGGTGAACACCATGTGGACGATGTTGCGGGCGTCGCCCTCTAGCAGGCCATAATCACCGAACACCGCTACCGCCGCCGGATTCCAGGCCAGCACATCCCAGCGCCGCCCGACGACATAGGCCGGCTGCAGCACCAGGCTCTCCAGCATATGCATTAGCGGGCCATCGACCTTTTCCGGCGCAGCCACGCGGTTCTCCGGTTGCTGGCGGCCTGCCAGGATGAACAGATGCCGCCTTTCAACGGCGTCGAGGCGCAGCGCTTCGCTGAGCGCCGCTAGCACCTCCACCGAGGGTCTGACCTCGCGCCCCTGCTCTAGCCATGTGTACCAGGTGGTGCCGACGCCGGCGATCATCGCCACTTCCTCGCGACGCAAGCCTGGCGTGCGTCTCCGCAGGCCGGTCGCGATGCCGGTGGCGGACGGCGTCAATCTTTCGCGGCGCGAGCGCAGGAAGGCGCCAAGCTCGCGCCGGCGGCTGTCTTCAGCGGAGTGCGTGGGGGCATCCATGAGAGCTATTATAGCAGTATTGATACCAGGATAAAGTTTGAACTGTTTGGGCTGGGTCAGGCGCCCCATCTTCCATCCAGAGAGATGGAGGCTCTGAATATGGATCTGAAAGACAAGACAATCCTCATCACCGGTTCGACCGACGGCGTCGGCCGTGTCGTCGCGCAAAGGCTGGGCGCCGGCGGCGCGCGCGTGCTGGTGCATGGCCGTGACGCGGCTCGCGGCAAGGCAACCGTCGCAGAAATCGAATCCGCCGGCGGCAAGGCCGAGTTCCTCGCCGCCAACCTCGCCTCGCTAGCCGAGGTCCGCCGCCTTGCCGAGGCCGTACGCGCAAAAACCGACCGGCTCGACATCCTCATCAACAATGCCGGCATCGGCACGGCCGGCGCCAAGCGACAGCTCAGCGCCGACGGCTTCGAACTGCGCTTTGCGGTCAACTATCTCGCCGGTTTCCTGCTGACCTCGGAACTGCTGCCGCTGCTCAAGGCGAGTTCGCCGGCGCGCATCATCAACGTCGCTTCGGCCGGCCAGCAGGCGATCGATTTCGGCGATGTCATGCTGACACGTTCCTATGACGGCGTGCGCGCCTATTGCCAGAGCAAGCTGGCGCAGATCCTGTTCACCATCGACCTGGCCGGAGAGTTGAAAGGCAGCGGCGTCACCGTCAACGCTCTGCATCCAGCGAGCTACATGAACACCACCATGGTCCGCCAAGCCGGCGTGACGCCATGGAGCTCGGTCGAGACCGGCGCCGACGCCATTCTCAACCTCGCGACATCGCCCGCCCTGGAGGGCCGCAGTGGCCTCTATTTCGATGGCCTAAAGGAATCCCGCGCCGAAGCACAAGCCTATGACGCCAAGGCCAGACAGCAATTGCGAACCCTGAGCCTCGACTTCGTCGGCCAAGTCTCCGCAAAATCGAAGGAACAGCATTCATGACCGGCAAGATCGAACACACGGTCGTCATCGGCGGCTCATCCGGCATCGGCCTCGCAACGGCGCGAAAACTGCTGGGCCCAGGCATGAAGGTGACCATCACCGGACGAAGCCAGGACAAGCTCACCAGCGCCTGGAAGAGCCTCGGCGGCGCCGCCGAAAAAGCTGCCTTCGATGCTTCGAAGCCGGATGAAGTCCGCCATTTCTTTGGGGAACTCGGACCGTTCGATCACCTCGTGCTGGCTGCCAGCGGCGGCAAGGGACTTGGGCCGTTCGAAACCCTCGATCTCTCAGACATCGCCGGCGGCGTCGACGAGAAAGTCAGGCCGCAGCTGTCCTGCCTGCAGGCTGCCTTGCCGACGCTCAACAGATCGGGATCGGTCACTTTCATCTCGGCGGTGTCGGCACAATTGTCGGCGCCCGGCGTGGCTGGCATTGCCGCCGTCAACGGCATGCTGTTGACGGTGGTGCCGATCCTGGCGGTCGAACTGAAGCCGCTGCGCGTCAATGTCGTGGCGCCCGGCGTCATCGACACGCCGTGGTGGGATTTCCTGGCCGAAGACCAGCGGCAGGCGGTGTTCAGCGAATATGCCGGCAAAACCCCGGTGGGCAGGATCGGCCGCGCCGAAGACGTCGCCGGCGCAATCGCCTTTCTAGTCTCCAACGGCTTCATGACCGGCCAGGTGCTGACCTGCGACGGCGGCCTGCGCTACGCGGCGTGACCTTACAGCGACTGCGCGATCAGCGTGAGAAGGCCTCCGGCCAGTGCGACGTTGCCTACGAAACCGTTGATGCGCGACGCCCGGTCCGGGCCCTGATGGTCCCAGAAATTGTGGAACATCGGCGTGGCGACGATGAGAAACAGCAGCAGCACGGCGCAGGCGGTCGCAGTCCACAGGCCGGCCATCAACAGCGCGCCGGCAATGGTCTGCAGGACGATGCCGGCCCACAACGCCAATCTCGCCTGCGGCACGCCGCGCGCGGTCATCAGCCCGGTCAGGAAGGTCTCGTTCTGAACATTGCGCAGGCCGGCGCAAACGAAGGCGCCGCCGAGCAACAGGCGGCCGAGAAACAAAAAGGTCGAAGGCAAATCGACAGGCATGAAATCTTCCCCGTACTTAAGCATGAAACAGGTGGAGCGCCGCCCTTTCCACGGCGCTCCATGACTAACCGGACGGTCAGGCTGCTTTGGCAGCCGGCATCGGGTGAATGGCGTGGAACGGGATGCAGAGCCGGTTCCAGGTGTTGATCATGCCGATCGCGACCGACAGCTTGACCAGTTCCTCTTCCGAGAAGTGCTCTAGCGTGCGGGCATAGAGTTCGTCCGAAACGCCATTGTTGGCGATCAGGGTCGTTGCCTCGGTCCAAGCAAGCGCCGCGCGTTCGCGCTCGGAAAACAGCGGCGATTCCTTCCAGGCCGAAACCAGATAGAGCCGTGTCTCGGTTTCGCCATCGCGCCTCGCCTCGCGGCTATGCATCTCGACGCAGTAGGAGCAGCCATTGATCTGCGAGGCGCGGAGCTTGATCAAATGCAGCAGGCTCACTTCAAGCCCGCATTCGTCGACCGCCTTGTTGAGCGCCGACACGGCTTTCATGATCTCAGGCGCCTTGGCGAAGAATTGCAGTCTCTGTTTCATCGTCTTTCCTTTCACATCTGTTTGCGGGGGATTAAATCTGTTTGGTCGAAGCGGGTTTCTGCGGCCGCTGATGGCGCGCCACAAAGGCACAGCTGGCGGCAAACGATCGCGGATCGCCTTCGGCCTTGTAGTCAGCCACGATGTCGGACAACCGGGTTTCCGCGAGAGCGGCACGATAGGCACGCTCGGCTTTCAGCATCGCGGCATTGATGCCGCACGGCTTCACATAGGCCGAAGCATCGATCTTGACCGGGCCGCGCTGGCGGATCTCGCCGCAGCGGAAGGCCGGCTCGCGACCCTCGACCGCAAGCACGATATCGAGCAGCGTGATGCGCTCGGCCGGACGCGCCAGCCGGTAGCCGCCCGCCGGTCCCGGCACCGATTCCAGGATGCGCGCAGCAGTCAGCTGGTTCAGATGTTTCAGCAGATAGCTCGGCGACAGGCCGAAGGACTCTGCCAAAGCAGCACCCGGTATCGTGCTGTTGCCCTCCACGCTGGCCAGTGTGGCCGCGCAATGGATGGCCGCTTCTACACCCTCGCCCAGTTTCACGATGTTGCGCTCCTATTCATGGATATCTTTTATCCTAGATAAATTTTATCTGCAATTGGAAAATGAAAAACGGCGCTCGAAAGCGCCGCTTTTTTCTTCGACCCGTTCCCTACTCCGCAGCCACCTTGGCCATCGGGTTGTTCGGGTGCGTCGTCCAGTTGGCATAGACCGGCGACACCGGCTTGCCGGTGCGCTGGTCCATCACGCCGGCGGCCAGCGGCTCCATGGTGATGCAGTTCTCGACCGGGCAGACATTGACGCACAGATTGCAGCCGACGCATTCGGCCTCGATCACCTCGAAATGCCTGACGCCGTCGACCATGTTGGTGATTGCCTGGTGCGAAGTGTCCTCGCAGGCGATGTGGCAGCGGCCGCATTTGATGCAGGCGTCCTGGTCGATACGCGCCTTGGCGATGTAATTGAGGTTGAGATACTGCCAGTCGGTAACGTTGGGCGTGGCGCGGCCGACAATGTCGTTGAGCGAGGCGTGGCCTTTCTCGTCCATCCAGTTTTCGAGACCGGCGATCATCTCCTGCACGATCTTGAAGCCGTATGTCATCGCCGCCGTGCACACCTGCACATTGCCGGCGCCGAGCGCCATGAATTCAGCCGCATCGCGCCAGGTGGTGATGCCGCCAATGCCGGAGATCGGCAGGCCGCGCGTTTCCGGATCGCGGGCGATCTCGGCCACCATGTTCATGGCGATCGGCTTCACCGCCGGGCCGCAATAGCCGCCATGCGAGCCCTTGCCGTCGATGGTCGGCTGCGGCGCGAAACTGTCGAGGTCGACGCCGGTGATCGAGTTGATGGTGTTGATCAGCGACACCGCGTCGGTTCCGCCGGAGAGTGCGGCGCGCGCCGGCTTGCGCACATCTGTGATATTCGGCGTCAGCTTGGTGATGACAGGCATGCGGGTGTTGGCCTTGCACCAGCGCACTACCATTTCGATGTATTCAGGCACCTGGCCGACAGCCGCGCCCATGCCGCGTTCCGACATGCCATGCGGGCAGCCGAAATTGAGCTCGATGCCGTCGGCTTCGGTCTCCTCGACCACCGGCAGGATCGCCTTCCAGCTTTCCTCGACGCATGGCACCATCAGTGAGACGACGATGGCGCGGTCGGGCCAGTCCTTCTTGACCTGTTTGATCTCGCGCAGATTGACCTGCAAATCGCGGTCGGTGATCAGCTCGATATTGTTGAGGCCGAGCAGGCGCCGGTCCGCCCCCCAAATCGCGCCATAACGCGGGCCGTTGACGTTGACCACCGGCGGACCTTCTTCGCCCAGCGTCTTCCACACGACGCCGCCCCAGCCCGCCTTGAAGGCGCGGATGACATTGTAGGCCTTGTCGGTCGGCGGCGCCGAAGCCAGCCAGAACGGATTGGGCGATTTGATGCCGACGAAATTGTTGCGGATGTCTGCCATGGGTCTTTCTCCTCTGGCCGTGGCGGGCTTACCGCCACCTTAAAGCGTTGCCTATCGGATCATTCCTCGCATCGAAGAAAAACCGATGGCGGTTCACCTTCGACCGTTACCGTGATCTGGTCCGGATCGCCCTTGCGCGCTTCCAGCCCGACCATTTTTTCATCCATGCGCACGGTCTCGTCCCCGTTGAGATAGACGCTGGCGCATGAAATCCTTGTCTCAACATGATCGCCGCTTGGCGGCCCGGATGTCCATTGGCAGATCGTGTGCTCGCTGAAGCCGACACCGGATGCCTCGACGGACATCCGCTCTTCACCCTTCGCGTCACACCATTGCGTATAGAGCCAATAGTCCGGTGAAGCCGCCGGCATTGCCGCGGTGCCGATGACGGCAGCGAGGATCGGCGCGATCATCGCAGTGCCCGGTTGATCAAGCGGGTCGGCTTTACCGAGGCCAACCAGAACGGATTGGGCGATTTGATGCCGACGAAATTGTTGCGGATGTCGGTCATAACTCTCTCCGCTAGCTACAGATCACAACAAGAGTCATCTGAACTGCTACAGGCTCACTCGAATCGTTTCGGACGACGACCTGCCACACATGGTCGCTAAACGGATAACTTGCCGATACAACCAACGCAGTAGGGTTGGCCGGCGGGATATCAAGCGCGTAACCTCCAGGGATGAGCTCCTCGTTCCCGCACCCAAGCATAGGAGAGAACGCCTCCCCTGCGCGAACGTCCGGTTGATCAAAATATCTGGTCACACGATGAGCCGCCGAGGCGTTGGCAGAAAACAGCAACAGGCTCGTGCTTAAAGCTCCAACGAACTTGACGACGTTAGGCATTCCAGCTTCCTCCAGCCAGTGCCCGGTTGATGCTCTCCGCCGCGTCGCGGCCTTGCGCGACGGCCGAGACCGTCAAATCGTCGCCGCCGAAGATGCAGTCGCCGCCGGCCCAGACATTGGCGAGCGAGGTGCGGCCTTCCGCATCGACCTTGATGCGGCCGGCTTCAAGATCGATCGAGGCGCCGCTTCCATTAAGCGCGGCCGGCACAAAGCTCTGGCCGATGGCCTTGAACACCTGGTCGGCGGTAAGCGTCAGCGTCTCGCCCGTGCCGGCAAGCCTGTCCCCGTTCATGGCGGTGTATTCGAGCTCGATGCCCGACACTTTGCCAGCCTCGGCGATGACCCGCTTCGGCTGCAGCCAGTGGCGGATGGTGACGCCGTTGGCCGCGGCCAGATCCTGCTCGAACTCGGAGGCGTTCATGTGCTCCTGGCCGCGCCGGTAGCAGATCGTCACCTCCTCGGCGCCGAGCAGCTTCGACTGCACCGCGGCATCGATCGCCGTCATGCCGCCGCCGATGACGACGACGCGCCGGCCGACCGGCAGGCTCGCGAGATCGCTGGCCTGGCGTAGCCCGGCGATGAACTCGACCGCATTGACAACGCCATCGGCGTCCTCGCCATCCGCGCGCAACGCATTCACGCCGCCTAGCCCCACGCCGAGGAAGACGGCATCGTAATTCAGGATCAGGTCCGACAGCTGGTAGTCGCGGCCGAGCGCCTTGCCGTTATGGATATCGATGCCGCCGATCCCCGTGACATAGTCGACCTCGGCCTGGGCGAAATTGTCGATGCTCTTGTAGGCGGCGATGCCATATTCATTGAGGCCGCCGGCCTTCGGGCGGGCTTCCAGAATGGTGACGTCATGGCCCTGGCGGGCGAGCCGGTGGGCCGCGGCAAGACCGGCCGGTCCGGCGCCCACGACGGCGACCGACTTGCCGGTCGATTCAGCGCGCGGATAAAACTGCTTGTGCTCGGCCATGGCGACATCGGTGGCGTAGCGTTGCAGGCGGCCGATCTGCACCGGCTTGCCTTCCGCCACCTCGCGCACGCAGACCTCTTCGCAAAGCGTCTCGGTCGGGCAGACGCGGGCGCACATGCCACCCAGTATGTTCTGGTCGAAAATCGTCTTGGCCGAACCGATCGGGTTGCCGGTCGATATCTGGCGGATGAACAGCGGAATGTCGATCGAGGTCGGGCATGCATTCATGCACGGCGCGTCGTAGCAGAAATAGCAGCGATCGGATTCGACCAGCGCTTCGTGGTGATCGAGCGGCGGATGCAGATCGGAAAAATTCTCGGCGTACTGGTCGGCGGCAAGCCGGCCGCCGGCAATGCCGTCCTTGAACTGGCCTTCTGGCATCGTCAGTTCCCCTGTTTTCGTTTTGGGGAAGGCTAGCACGTTTTATTTTTTTATCAATTGGTCAATTTTCGACCCAAGCCGCTGAAAAGATTAGCTGGTAATATGATTTAGTTGCTCATGTTATGAGTGACGGTTGCGTCCTCAAAGAGGGGAGCGCGATAAGCTCCAAGTCGCGGCAAGCTGTTCCAGGCCAGCGCGAAATGATAGGGCGCTTGAGCACGATGCGCGGCTTTCATTCAACGGAGAAGGCGATGACCGATGATAGGGAGACGGCTCACCGGTGGGAGCCCGTGGGAGATTTACCTCTGGCTGCCTGTCAGGTGTGGCGTCTAAAATCCGACAATAACTTTGAGCTGACCGTCGAAGGCGACTTCGGGACATCGGAACGAACTCTCAAGATCGATTTTCAAGGGGTAGTAGCCCTGGCTGCCCATGATGACATGCTGGGACTGACCAAAATCCGTGCGGACACCTCGATCCCATTGATTGGATCTGGCAGGCAAGCCTCCTACAGGTGGCCGATCCTGCGAGTGGAGAACTCGCACTGGTTGCGATCGACACTTGGCCCGACAGAAGACTGTACGCATTTTCTGCTGCTCAGTCTCGAATGCACGGTTGAGGTCATTGCTCGTGAAGCCACTCCTTCTTGGATCTGATCACCCGGGGAGCGAAACGCCTTGAAACCGCATACGCTCCGGCACAGGCCAAGATTGGTGGCTGTTCGCTACGAAGGTGCCAGCTGTAGGCTGGCATCTGAGCGGCCGCCATGGATCGACCTGATCTCGTCGGCAACCAGTTGCTGCAGCCGCCACAGATTGCGGTCGCGGATGCCGAATTCCTCGAGGTGGCTGACGGTGTTGTAGAGATATTCCGCGCCCGAGCCGACATGGCCGCAGGCTCTGGCAAGCACCCCCGCCACCGTGTCCAGCGGCTGCCCGAGCGACGTTCCCCTGCCAGTCACCCCGACCCAGAAGCCGAGCGCCCGTATCCGGCCCTGCTCCGTGCGCACGGGAACCCACCGGACCGAGCTGACACTCTCATGGTCGTCGATCTCGCGCCGCAGCAGTCTTTCGATCTGCTGCGGCTTGTCGCCGTCGGGCAGGCGGTAGATGACGCCGTCGCATCGGCCGCCGCGTTCGAGCGCCATCATCAGCCCCGGCTGCGCGACGCTGCCGCGCCAGCGCACCATGTCGAGGCAGAAGGAGCGATGCCAGCCAAACGCAGTGGCGCGCTGGCGTTCGACGGACTCGAAAGCCGGCTTCCAGATCAGCGAGCCATAGGCGAACACCCATAACGGCCCCGCATCGGCTTCGTCGGAGAGCTGTAAGGCAAGCGTGCGAAAATCCTCGTCGTTCAGCTGCGTCCAGCTGCCGTCCGGCCCGGGATCGACCTCTTCGCGATGACACAGTGACACAAGCTCAGGCGTGAGCGACATAAGGCGCATGATCGACTACCCCTCGTTTGCCCAAGGAAAGTCGAAAACCGCCGCACGTGCAAGGCGTCGAGCGGGACGAAGTGCGGAACGATGTGTCAACGCAGCCGTTGAATTTGCTCCGGTTCGCTGTCGGATTCGCGTCGCTGAAAACGTCCTTTGATAGATCGGACGACGATCGATGCATAGGTGAGGAGACCGAGAATGCCGAGATCCCCAATGCCCTTCTTCTGGTACGAGTTGATGACCAGCGACCTCGATGCGGCGCAAGCGTTCTACACCACCGTGGTCGGCTGGCGGGCCGAGCCCTTCGACAAGGCGCCCGGCATGCCGCGCTATATCGTGGTGAACTCCGCCGAGCGTGGCGTCGGCGGGCTGATGACCCTGCCCGAGGAAGCAGCCAGGACGGGTCTGAAGCCGGCCTGGTTCGGCTATGTCCACACCAGCGATACCGATGCCTCGACCGAGGCACTGAAAGCCGCCGGCGGGACTGTTCACCGCAAACCCGACGACATTCCCGGCGTCGGCCGCTTCTCCGTCGTCGCCGACCCGCAAGGCGCCGCCTTCATGTTCCTGCAGCCCAATGGTGCCGACCAGCCCGTCCTTCCGGCAACGACGCCGGGCCATGTCGGCTGGCACGAGCTTTATGCGTCCGACCGCCAGAAGGCCTTCGATTTCTACTCCAGCCAGTTCGGCTGGACCGATGCCGGTAGCATGGACATCGGCGAGATGGGCATCTATCAGACCTTCTCGGCCGGCCCCGAAAATGGCGGCGGCATCATGAACAAGCCACAACAGCTGCCGGTGCCGGTGTGGCTGTTCTACTTCAATGTCGACGCCATCGACGCAGCCGCCAAACGCGTCACCGACAATGGCGGCAAGATTGTCATGGGTCCGATGCCGGTGCCGACCGGCCAATGGATTGCCCAGTTCACCGATCCGCAAGGCGCCTATTTCGCGCTGATCGCGCCGGGCCGCTGATCCCCTCCGGTACTCGCCTGCACGGAAACTGCTCTCATCGCACTGCCGGTGCGATGAGAGGCGCGTCCGGGCGCGGTCACTCCGGCGCCAGCACCGCGACCTTGAGGTTCTCTTTCCTGGCGCCGCTGAGCTGGATCGTGGCTGCGCCAGGCGTCAGCTTGAAGCGCACGCTCTTGCGGATGCCGGGGCAGGTCTTCACGCCGCTGAAACCCGCTGATTTCACGGCTTGGCCCTCCTGAATGACGTCGACCCAGGCCTCATCGGACAGGCTGATCTGGAGCTCTCCTTCCGTTGGCACGGCCACGTTTGCCGTCGCGCCGAACGTGCCGGCTGCCGGCGCGCGTTGCGGTGAGACCGTGAAGCTGACCGCATCGACCGGCTCCAGCGCCATATCCGCGGCTTCGCCGAAAGCAAGAGAGGCACCGGACTGCGCGGCGGGCGCTGCCGGAAACAGTTCCTGCTCGCGTGTCACCGGCCATTTGAAGGCATCGCAGCCAGCATCAGCGGCCATGGCGAAACTGGTGCTTGCGAGGATTGCGAACAGGCTGATGGCGACTTTTTTCATGGCGAAGGAACCCGTCTGGTTTGAAGTGTCTACACGCAGATATACAACCTTAACGAGATGTATGCAACCATAACGAGAGCAAATTTCGAAGTCAGACTGGAAATAATTGCAATCACCGATTGTTGATGACAGGCCATGGGAAGTGAATGGTCCAGCGCCGGGTGATGATTTATGGCCGGGCCACATGGTTGGAAAAATGGAGTTTAGATGAAGCTTTTTGACGGTCTCGCCAGATTTCAGCCGCAGGCGCTCGGCGTCCTGCGCATCATCACAGCCCTGCAGTTCCTCGAGCATGGCTCGCAGAAACTGTTCAATTTTCCGGTCAGCGCCGAGCCTCACGCTCTTACCGGTCTGACGATGACTGCAGGCATCCTGGAGTTCGCCGGTGGCATCCTGCTGGCGCTCGGTCTGTTGACCCGCCCGGTCGCGTTCCTGCTGGCCGGCGAGATGGCCATCGCCTATTTCATGGCGCACTACCCGCGCGACTTCTTCCCGGTCAACAACAGCGGCGACGCGGCAATCTCCTTCTGCTTCATCTTCCTCTATCTGGTGTTTGCCGGCGCCGGCGCCTTCGCGCTCGACAACCGCCGCAACGCCTGACGCGCAATGCATGTCGCCCAAAGGTGCGCAGCGGTTTTGGGATAACGACATGCACAAAGGAATCTGAAGCGCCTCGGCGAAAGCCGAAGCGCTTCAGGCGCGCATTCGCTCGAAGTTCGCGTCAAAGAGCGGCGCTGCCTGAACGCGCGCCGCGTGGCGCTTGCCCAAAAGTTCGATTTCGAAGCCGTCGCTCTCATCGGCGATCTCCTTCGGCACATAGCCGATGGCGACGGATTTCTTCGAGTGATGCGCATAGCCGCCTGACGTCACCCAGCCGCGCACCGCGCCATCGTACCAGATCGGCTCGTCGCCGATGACATCGGCATCGTCAGCATCGAGGATAAATGTGCGCAGCCTGAGCTTGCCGCCCTGCTTGCGCTCGGCAAGAGCGCCGGTTTTACCGATGAAATCGGCATCCTTGCCATAGGCGACGAAACGGTCGAGCCCGGCCTCCAGCGGCCCGTAGATCGGCCGGTATTCGCGCGCCCATGAGCCGTAGTTTTTCTCCAGCCGCAGCGCATTGAGCGCGCGCGAGCCGAACAGGCCGAGGCCGAATTCCGCGCCTGCCGCCATCAACGCCTGGAAGGCAGCGCGCTGATATTCCGGCGCCACCCAGATCTCGTAGCCGAGATCGCCGGTGTAGCTGACGCGGCCGACCAGGCACGGCGCCGGGCCGATGTCCATTTTCGCGACCGCCATGAAGGGGAATGCGGTGTTGGCGACATCCGCGCGGCTGACCTTCGCCAGCACCTCCCTCGCCTTGGGTCCGGCGATCGCCAGACCGGTCAGTTTCTGCCCCAGCGCCTCTATGCGCACTGAGCTATCCGCAGGTAAATGTGCCTCGAACCAGCGCATATGATACTGCTCGGCGATACCGGAGCCGGCGATGAACCACTCGGTCCCGTTGGAATTGGGGGCACCGATATTGGCCAGCGTGAAATCGCCGATGAGCTTGCCGTCGTCCTTCAACATCGGCGCCAGCGTCATGCGGCCGGGCTTCGGCAACTTGCAGGCAAAGATCCGGTCGAGCCAAGCGGCCGCCCCTTCTCCCGTCACCTTGTATTTGGCGAAGTTCGAAATCTCCGCCAGGCCGACGCTCTCACGAACCGTCGCGACCTCATTGGCGACATGGGAAAAATCGCTGGAACGCCGCCACGAGAACTCGTCCCTGACGCCCTCGGGCGCATACCACAGCGGCACTTCCAGCCCATAGGACACGCCCCATTGCGCGCCCTTGGCCGACAGCAAATCGTAGATCGGCGTCGTCTTCAGCTGCCGCCCGGCGGGCAGCTCCTCATTGGGGAAACGGATCGAGAAACGGCGCGAGTAGTTCTCGCGCACCTTGGCGCTGGTGTAGGCCATCGTCGCCCAGTCGCCGTAGCGCGCCACATCCATGGCCCAGATGTCGGCGCCGGGATCGCCCTCGATCATCCAGTTGGACAGCGCCAGGCCGACGCCGCCGCCTTGTGAAAAGCCCGCCATGACGCCGCAGGCGACCCAGAAGCCGGGAAGGCCACGCACCGGCCCAACCAGCGGATTGCCGTCCGGCGCGAAGGTGAAGGGCCCGTTGATGATCTGCTTGATGCCGGTCCTCTCGAAGGCCGGGAAATGCCTGAAGCCGACTTCGAGCGACGGCGCGATGCGGTCGATGTCCGGCTCCAGCAATTCATGGCCGAAATTCCACGGCGTCTGGAATTCGGACCAGACCTTATTGGCCTTCTCGTACGTGCCCATCAGCATGCCGCCGCGCTCCTGGCGCAGGTACAGCTCACCATCGAAATCGACGGCATGGATGATCTCGGTCCCGGTCTTGGCGTTCCACGCCGCCACCTCGGGCATATCCTCGGTGATCAGGTACATGTGCTCCATTGCCAGCACCGGCAGCTCCAGCCCGACCATGCGGCCGACCTCGCGCGCCCATAACCCGCCGGCATTGACGACATGCTCGGCCACCACTTCGCCCTTGTTGGTGACGACGCGCCACATGCCGTCGGGCCGGCGCACAATGTCCTCGACCTTGGTGAAGCGCTCGACCTCGGCGCCCAGTTTCCGCGCGGCCTTGGCATAGGCATGGGTCACGCCGGAGGGATCGAGATGGCCGTCCTCCTTGTTGCGGACGGCGCCGACGAATTGTTTCGGGTCGAGCAGCGGCATCAGCTCGGCCGCTTCATTGGCCGATATTTCTTCGAGCTCGATGCCGAGGTAACGCCCTTTGGCGACGACGCCGCGCAGCCAGTCGAGCCGCGCCTCGGTCGCCGCCAGAAGCACGCCGCCCGTCAGATGTACGCCGGTCGCCTGTCCCGACAGCTCCTCGATGTCCTTGTAGAGCGAGATCGTGTATTTCTGCAGCTTGGCGACGTTGGGGTCGCCATTGATCGTGTGCATGCCGCCAGCCGCATGCCAGGTCGAGCCCGAGGTCAGCTCGTCGCGCTCCAGCAGCACGACATCGGTCCAGCCATGGCGGGCCAGATGGAACAGCACCGAACACCCGACGACGCCACCGCCAATGACCACGACCTTTGCATGCGATTTCATGAGTTTTGCTCTGTTATCAATGAGTTGAGGAGATAAGGTGAATCAGAAAGGCAGCGCCGCGCGCCGACGCTGAAAAAGTCACGGCTCGCCCTGCCCGATCGCTTCCTTGCGCCTGGCCACATACGCCTCCAGCGCCTCGCGCACGGCGATATCCATTACCGGCTCGACATAATCTTCCAGCGCCTTCTTCCACAGCCGCGTCGCGCGCGCCGTGGTGTCGAGGCCGCCGGCTTCCTGCCAGGCCTCGTAATTCTGCCAGTTGGACAGCATCGGCTGGTAGAAGGCCGTGGCATAGCGTTCCAGCGTGTGCGGTTCGCCGAAGAAATGGCCGCCGGTCGGCACCGCGCCCAGCGCCTCGACAGCAAGCTCCGCCTCGTCGACGACGATCGGGCGCAGGAATTCCATCATGTGCTGGATCATCTCGACATCGATGATGAGCTTTTCGAACGATGCCGTCAGCCCGCCCTCCTGCCAGCCGGCGGCATGATAGACGAGGTTGCCGTGGCCGAGCACAGCGCCCCACAGCGCCATCAGCGTCTCGTAGGCGCCTTGCGCGTCCGCCGCATTCGATGCCGACCCCGGTGTGGTGCGGTAGGGCAGGTTGTAGCGCCGCGCCAATTGCCCCGAGGCGATGTTGGCCTTGGTGTTCTCCGGCGTTCCGAAGGCCGGCGCGCCCGACTTCATGTCGACGTTGGAGGTGAAGGCGCCGTACATCACTGGCGCGCCGGGGCGCACCAGTTGCGTCAGCACCACGCCGAACAGCGCCTCGGCATTCTGCTGCGCCAGGGCGCCGGCGAGCGTCACCGGGCTCATCGCGCCCATTAGCGTGAACGGCGTCACCGCCACCGACTGGCCGAACTCAGCCATGGTCATCAGCCCTTCGGCCATCATCTCGTCGAAACGCCGCGGCGAGTTGACCGAGATGATGGTGGCAATGCCGGGATCATCGCGCATCTCGTCCAGCGTCAGCCCGCGCGCGATTGCCATCATCTCGATGCCGTCCAGCGCCCGGCCTCGTCCGATCGCCGAGACATGGAACGATTTGTCGGTCAGCGTCAGGTTGGTGAAATAGGTATCCATGTGCCTGGTGTTGGCCGGCAGTTCCACCGGCGCGCAGACCTGGTTGCCGAGCATGTGGATGCAGTTGAAATGCTGCGCCAGCCGGGTCAGATCGGCATAGTCGTGCAAGTTTCCAGCGCGCCGGCCGCGCTCCATGTCGTGCACATTGGGCGGCCCGGCGACGAGGGTGAAATTGATCGTGTTGCCGCCGAGATGAATGGTGTTGGCGGGGTTGCGCGGCGTCAGCCGATAGCTGGACTGCGTGGTCTTCAGCGCCTCGGCGACAAGGCCCCGGTCGATGCGGACATTCGCGGTCGCATGGTCGACTTTTGCGCCCGCCTTCTCGAACAGCGCCAGCGCCCGCTGAGACATCACCTCGATGCCGAAATTTTCCAGAATGTGCATCGACGCCTGGTGGATCGCTTCGACCTGGTCGACTGAGAGCATCGCCATCGGCGGATAGGGATTGGTCACCCGCCGCAGTGGAAGTTGCGGGATGGCGGCGGGCCCCCGGTTGCTGGTTCGCTCCGCGCCGCGCTTTCGTCTTGGTTCATTCATGCCTGGCATCAGAGCGCCGGCATCCGGATATCGCTGTCAGAAATCCGCCCTTCGCGGGCGTGATTTTATCCAAGGCGGCATTTTTGAATTCTGATGGAGATAAAGGCGACGCGAAAGGTCGGAATAATGATACAGGCCCACCGAGCGCAGCCAGGCCGGCAAGCCGTTAACAAACACCGCAAGATTCCCTTTATGATTTCGGCCTATTCGTTTTCCAATGCGTAGTTCGAGTTTGAGTAAAATTGTAGCGGTTGGCGTGCTGCTGGCTTTGCCGGCCTGCGCGACGCCGCCCAACCATATCAACAATGTCTGCGCCGTCTTCGACCAGAACGACGGCTGGTTCGACAACTGGCAGTCGGCCGCCGAGCGCGCCTCGCAGAAATACGGCGTCCCTGTCCCCGTGCTGATGGCGACGGTGCGCAAGGAATCCGGTTTCAAGAGCAATGCCAGGCCGCCGCGTACCAAACTGCTCGGCTTCATTCCGTGGAAACATGTCTCGTCGGCCACCGGTTTCTCGCAGGCGCTCGACGGCACCTGGTCGCAATATCAGAGCGAAACCGGCAGCTGGGCGGCGCGGCGGACCAAGTTTGCCGATGCCGTCGATTTCGTCGGCTGGTATCATTCCAAGACATCAGACACGTTCGGCGTCGCCCGCAACGACACCTACAATCTCTATCTCGCCTACTATCTCGGCTGGACCGCCTACGGCCGCGGCAACCGTGGCGATGCCGGCGTGCAGGGCTATGCCAGGGCGACCGAAAAGATGGCCCGCGACTATGCCGAACAGCTGCAGCAATGCAGCAGCTGACGTTGCCAAGCGGTCTTGCAGCCACGCAGTTTGCGATCGAAGCGGAACTCAGCCATTCATTCGCTTGGGATCAGGTGGAGGATCGACCTCCCTCCCTTTACCGCTGCCGTCGACAGCTTTCGGTCAAACGTCGCCAATTGGCCGTCACGCGCCTTGGCGAGTCCCAACAGATAGCTATCCGTTACCTGTGCCGGGGTGAGGATCCTGGCTGCATCGATGTCGTTGGAACCGACAAGGCTGATCTCGTCAGGCCAGAACTGATGTCCTGAAAGGGCATGCAGCTTGCCGACAATCTGCGCCACCACGGCGGGCGAACCCGGAGAATTGGGGTATTTCGGGTTGCTTACAATCCTGATGACGCCATTCTCGGTAATGGGACATGTTGCCCATGATAAATGCCCGGTGGATTGGAACCACCGATGGGCATCTTCATGCGCGACGTGAGCCGGATCGATCAACGCAATCAACACATTGACGTCGAGCAGGAAGGTCACGCCAATTCGTCGCGAAGCGCATTGACCATTTCGAGATCGACCATCGGGCCGTCGGGCCGCGATGCAAGCAAGGGGATGCCGTTGCGTTCACCGCCGGTCGGTGGCCTGCGCAGTGAGCGGCGAGCCAGATCGGAAATGACATCGCCAACGCTGCGATCCTGCTGCCGCGCAATGGCCTTGGCCGCAAGTAGGACATCGTCATCGATTGCAAGTGTGGTTCTCACAATATGCTCCCTATCGCGCATCAAACATCACGCATCACATAATGCAATGGACAGCAATATTCAAGCGAACGTAGCTGTCGTTCCTTGAGCTATGGCGACGCTGCGGCAATGCGCCAACGAGCGGCATTGCCTCTATGGCTGGTCAGCTCGGCTTCTTGCCATGCGGGCGCTTCGGCGGTTCGCCGGCGAAACCGGGGCCGATCCCATCCGGTGCGTCTTCCGGCACGCCCTCATGCGCTGCGTGTTCCCTGTCGAACTTGATCACGGGCTCCATCGTCGCCAGCACATCGTCCGACAGCCAGCACAGGCTCATATGGCCATCGCCGAGATGCTTCACCGGCGGCACCTTGGTCTCGCACAGATTGTCCGGCACCAGTTTCTTGTAGCCGCAGCGCGTCTGGAACGGGCAGCCGCTCGGCGGGTTCATCGCCGACGGGATATCGCCTTCGAGCACGATGTGCCGTTTGACCACGCTGGTGTCGGCGATCGGGATAGCCGACAGCAGCGCCTCTGTGTAGGGGTGATAGGGTGGCGCGAAGATCTGGTCGGTCGTGCCCTGCTCGACGATGTAGCCGAGATACATGACGACGACGCGGTCGGCGATGTAGCGCACGACGGACAGATCGTGGCTGATGAACAGCATCGTCGTCTTGTTCTTGCGCTGGATGTCCATCAGCAGCTCGGTCACCGCCGCCTGCACCGAGACGTCGAGTGCCGACACCGGCTCGTCGGCCACCACCACCTTGGCATCGCCGGCAAAGGCACGCGCCACGCCGATGCGCTGCTTCTGGCCGCCTGAGAGCTGACGCGGCTTGCGCGTCTCGAAGGCCCGCGGCAGCTTCACCAGGTCGAGCAGCTCCAGCATGCGCTTGCGCCGCTCGGCGACATTGTTGCCGACTTTGAATTTTTCCAGCGTGCGGATGATCTGCGAACCGACGGAGTGGCTGGGATTGAGTGTATCGAACGGGTTCTGGAACACCATCTGGATCGACGACACCGTTTCGACGCTGCGCTTCTCGATGCCGGTCGACTGGATCTCCTTGTTGCCCAGCGTCACTGTGCCGGCACTTGCCGTCTCCAGCCCCAGCAGGACCTTGGCCAGTGTCGACTTTCCGCAGCCGGACTCGCCGACGATGGCGACGGTCTCGGATTCGCGCGCCATGAACGAGATCGTCTCATTGGCCTTGACCACGCGGCCTTCGCTGGAGCCGAACACTTCGCTGCCGCCGACCTTGTAGTATTTTCTCAAATCCTCGATCTTGAGCACCGGCGCGCCGGGCACGACCTTCTCATTGACCTTCTTGGCGCCGGGAGGCAGCGCTTCCCAGTCGATCTCGTTGAAGCGCACGCAGCGCGAGAAATGCCCTTCGTGACCGGCGACCTCGATCATCGGGATTTCGGCGGCATTGCAGACGCCCTCAACGAAATGGTGGCAGCGCGGGCCGAAATTGCAGCCCTTGGGCCGCTCATGCGGCAGCGGCAACTGGCCGGGGATAGAGATCAGCGGCCGCGAATTCTTGTCGGCGCCCGGCAGCGGAATCGAGCGGAACAGCCCTTGCGTATAGGGATGGCGCATCCGGTCGAACACGTCCTTGATCTTGCCGGTCTCGACCGCTTCGCCCGAATACATCACCGTGATGCGGTCGCAGGTCTCGAGGATGAGGCCCAGATTGTGCGACACGAAGATCATCGACGTGCCGAACTTCTCGCCCAGCCCCTTGACCAGTTCGACGATGCCGGCCTCCACCGTCACGTCGAGCGCCGTCGTCGGTTCATCGAGCAGAAGCAGCGCCGGCTTCGACAGCAGCGCCATGGCAATGACGATGCGCTGCTGCTGGCCGCCGGACAGCTGGTGCGGATAGGAACGCATCATGCGTTCGGGATCGGGCAATCTCACCGAGCGCACCATTTCGAGCGCCCTTTTGTAAGCCTCTTCCTTCGACACCTTGTCGTGGATCAGCGGCACTTCCATCAATTGCTGGCCGACCTTCATCGCCGGATTGAGGCTCGCCATCGGCTCCTGGTAGATCATGGCGATCTTGTTGCCGCGGATGGAGCGCAACTCCTCGTCGGACAGCTCGCCCATGTCCTTGCCCTGGAACTTGATCTTGCCGCCGACGATCTTTCCGATGTTGGAGAGGTCGCGCATGATGCCGAGCGACACGGTCGACTTGCCGCAGCCGGACTCGCCGACGATGCCCATGGCTTCGCCCGGCATCACCGTGCAGGAAAAGTCCATGACGGCGGGGATCTCGCCCTTGCGGGTGAAGAAGGAGATCGACAGGTTCTCGATCTCGATGATCGGCGCAGCGCTTGGCCCAAGGGTCGGGTTGCCGGGATTTCGAACTGCCTCATTCATGGGTCGCTCCAATCCTATTTTCATGCTCGCGGGCCGAAACCCGCAGATCAGTCTTTCATCGATTGTTCGCGCAGCGAGTCGGCAAGCAGGTTCAAGCCCAGCACGAACGACATCAGCGCGATCGTCGGCGGCAGCGCCGGGTGGATGAAGGAGCGCAGCAGGCGGCTGGCGTCCTTGATTGCGGTGCCCCAGTCCGGGCTCTCCGGCGCCAGGCCCAGCCCGAAATAGCCGAGCGTGCCGAGCAGGATCGTGGTGTAGCCGATGCGCAGGCAGGCATCGACGATCAGCGGCCCGCGCGCATTGGGCAGGATCTCCCACAGCATGATGTACCAGGGCGATTCACCGCGCGTCTGCGCCGCCGCCACATAGTCGCGCGTCTTGATGTCCATCACCAGGCCGCGCACGATGCGGAATACGCCGGGGCTGGAGGCGAACACCACCGCCACGAAGATGTTGAGCTGGTTGGGATCGATGTGGATGATCTTGAACGGATCGGCGTCGAACACCAGGCCGGCATAGACCCAGCCGCCGATGATCAGCGTCAGCCCGAGCAATATATAGAGGCGGTCCGGCCGGTTCTTGTAGCGGGTCCAGAACAGCACCGAAAAGAAGATGATCGGGAACAGGAAGAACAGCCCGGCCATGGCGTATGGGATCGGCGTATCCATGATGCCCGGCGTCACCAGCAGGTAGAACAGCAGGATCACCGGGAAGGCCAGCACCAGATTGGCCAGGAAGGACAGCACGGTGTCGATCCGGCCGCCATAGTAGCCGGCGGGCAGACCGAGCGTAATGCCGACCATCAGCGCGAAACCGGTCGCAGCCGGTGCGATGATCAGCACGATCTGGCTGCCATAGACCATGCGCGAAAAGACATCGCGGGCGAGCTTGTCGCCGCCGAAATAGTAGATGAGTTTCGATACCGGCTCGAGCGCGCCCGGCAGCGCATCCTTCATGATCGGCACCTGGGCGAGCGGATCGAAGGGCGCGACGGTCGACGCGAAGATTGCCGTGAACAGCCAGAACAGGCAGATGCCGACACCCACTATGCCGACGCCGCTATCGAACAGCTGGCCGTAGAGGCCGAGCCTTTTCTTGTAGGCGAAGCTGGCTCCCATCACCAGGGCAAGCCCTAACCAGACCGGCCAGAAACGCCCAATCACGCCGAGCACGACATTGAAGGCACCGATATATTCGACCTGCATCTGCCCCAGCCCCCTATTGAACTCTGATACGCGGATTGAGGAACGCGTAGCCGACATCCGAGATGAGCTGCGTGATCAGCACGATGAACACCGAGACCAGTGAACAGCCAAGCAGCAGATCGATGTCGTTGTTGCCGGCGGCTTCGACCAGCGTGTAGCCAAAGCCCTGGTAGCGGAACATCACCTCGACGATGACGACGCCGGTAAGCAGCCAGGGAAATTGCAGCATGATGACGGTGAACGGCGCGATCAGCGCATTACGCAGCGCGTGCTTGACGACGACGCTGCCGAAGGAAAGCCCCTTCAGCCGGGCGGTGCGGATATATTGCTGCGTCATCACCTCGACCATCGAGGCGCGCGTCATGCGGGCGATGTAGCCGATGCCGTAGATCGCCAGCGTCATCACCGGCAGGGTGAAATTGTAGAAGGTGATGCCCTGGCTTGCCGAGGCGGCCGAACCGTTCAGCCAGCCGAGCCAGGAGGCGAAGATGACGGTGAAGATGACGCCGGACACATATTCGGGCGTCGCCGTCGACGCGATCGAGGCGACGGACAGCGTTCGGTCCGTTCGCGAGCCCTCGCGCATGCCGGCCAGGATGCCGATCAGCAGCGAAATCGGTACCATCACCAACAGCACGCAGAGCATCAGAATGCCGGTGGCGGCGAGTGCGGGGAAGAGCTTTGACGCAACGGAGGTTTTGAACTTCGTCGAGCAGCCGAAATCACCTTCCAGGATGCCGGAGAATTTCGGCTCCAGCGGATCGTTGCAGAAGGAGAAACGCTGCGTCGGCTTGCCGGTCGCCGGATCGGTCACCGGTTGCTTCGGGACGACGCCCAGCCATTGCCCGTAGCGCACGAAGAAGTTCTGCCGGTAGCCATGGTTGACCAGCCAGCTTTCGAGCTGTTCGGCCGATGTGTGCATTTCGGTCTGGCTGATCGCCAGCTTCTTCAAATTCGGCTCGAGGTTGATCAGGAAGAAGACGATCATCGTCAGGCACAGCATCGTCAATGCCATGGTGCCGAGACGCCGGATTACGAAAGAAAGCATGGCGGTCCCCTGCCGGTCTGGTTGGGGTTGGAGCCAGTTCGAAAAACCAGCTTTGCCGTTGCCGGCAGAGTTGGCCGTCAAATCGGCACTCGGATGCAATCAACCCAGTTTTATTGAACGGTCTTTCAGGAGAGTCCGCAACTTTTTGCTGCGGCGGCTTCCGGTTCTGGACCAAGCGAGGCGTGACGGGAAGGAGCGAAGCGCCCCTTCCCTGACGTTCCGATCACGCCTGGTCGAGCCAGACCTTGCCGTAGTCGCGCTCGAAGGTCGGATGCATCTTGTAATTCTGCACCGCCTTGACCGAGTGGCTGTAGAGCTTGCGCCAGTATGGCTGGATCATGATGCCGGAATCCTGCAGGATCTGCTCGATGTCCTTCATCATCTCCTTGCGCTTGGCCGCATCGGCAACGGCCAATGCTGCATTGAGCTTGGCATCCCATTCGGGGTTGGAATAGGCCGACTCGTTCCACGCCTCGCCGGTGCGGTAGCCGATCGCCAGAACCTGAACGCCGAGCGGGCGCATGTTCCAGTTGGTCATCGACAGCGGATACTTGGTCCAGTCGTTCCAGAACGTCGAGCCCGGCAGCACCGTGCGCTTTACCTTGAGGCCGGCGTCGCGCATCTGCGCGGCGATGGCGTCGCCGGTATTCTTGTGCCAGTCTTCGTCGACCGTGATCAGCTCGTGCTCGAAGTCGGCCTGGCCGGCTTCCGCCATCAGCGCCTTGGCCTTGGCCGGATCGCGAGCGACTTTGGGCAGCTCGTAATATTCCGGGTGGATTTGGCAGACATGGTGGTTTTCAGCCACCGTGCCGGCATTTCCGTAGCCAAGCTGCAGGACGACATTGTTGTCGACCGCCAATTGCAGCGCGTTACGCACCTTCTGATCGCCGTAAGGCTTGTTGTTGATGTTGGTGCGGCACACGATGGTCGAGGCGGTGACGATTTCGGACTTGACCAGGTCCAGTCCGTCGAGGATCGACACATAGTCGGCCGAGGTCTCGAAATTGGTATGGACTTCGCCGGCCTCGAAGGCACTGACCATGGCTGCCGGATCGGTGCCGTAGTCGACGAATTCGATGCCGTCGAGGAACACCTCGCCGTCCCACCACTTGTTGTCCTCGCGGCGCTTGTAGACCACCTTCTGGCCGACATCGTAGGAGACGAGCTCGAACGGGCCGGTACCGATCGGGCAGGCTTTGAAGTCGCCGCCCTTCTCGTCGAAGCTCTTGTGCACGATGAGGCCGGGATAGTCGCACATGTTCGGAATGAGCGCGATGTCGGCCTTGCCGAGCTTCAGCTTGACGGTGTGGTCGTCAACCTTGGTCACGGCGCTTTCGTCGAGTTTGTCGTCCTTGACCAGCGTGCCGAGACGGCCAGGCATCGAATTGCCCTCGGCCTTCTTGTCGGCCCAGCGCTTGAGATTGAAGATGACGTCATCGGCGGTGAAGGCATCGCCATTCGACCAGGTCACACCCTTGCGCACATGCAGCGTGTACTCGGTGGCGTCGTCGTTGACCTCCCAGCTCTCCAGAAGGTACGGGCGGAACGTGTATTCGCTGGTGTACTTGACCAGCGGCTCAAGCGCCTGGCGCTCGGCATTGGCGATTTCCGACCAGTCGGCCTTGCGTGGATCCTTGGGATCCTTGACCCATTGCGCGACTTTCAGGATGCCGCCCTTCTTGCCCTGCACCTCTTCGGCCCTGGCTTGGGTCGGCACGGCTACGCCGAGCATGCCGTAGGCCATCGCAGTCGACGCGCCGAACACGCTGGCCATGGCGAGGAACTCGCGGCGATCGACTTTGCCTGCCTTGGCTTCTTCGGCCATGGCCAGGATGTGATCGGGAACGCGATCGCCATTACTCTTGTAATTTGTCATACCTTAACTCCCATTGTTGGCTTTCCGCCTTTTAACATTCCGCATCCCTGCCGTGATGTCAAAGACGGCATGGCTACGGAACCTGTTAGGGAATGTGCAACTTTGAAAAGGGAGCGGTTCGCGTGATAACGACAGACTTGGCGCAAAAGTGCTAGCGCGCCCAGATTCCGCCGGAATCTGCTTAGGCGAGTAACTGATACATTTGGGCGGGTTGAGACAGCGCCAGTTCCGGCGGCGGTAAGGGCCAGGAACTCAATATTCCTTTTCGTAGAATATGCCGCCCTTGGCCTCGCCGCCATCGTTAGCCTCGCCACGCAGCTTGACGCCGCGCCCGACATTGAGGTCGATCGTCGCCTTGCCCGATCCTGGCCTGTCGCCTTTCTGGATCGTCACATAGGTGCGGTCATTGAGATACTTGCCCGCAGACACGGCCGTCCCGCCCTGGTCATCGGTGGTCACATCCAGGTCGTCGACGCCGATTGCACTGCGCAGGTTTTCGAGCAGCGCGGTCGAGCCGCCGACGCCGGCCAGTGGGCCGGCGGCCTCGGCCAGCTGCGCGATCTGCAGCGGCGACAGGTTCGACATAGAGCGGCCGAAAATCAGCTGCGCCAGCACCTCGTCCTCGGGCAGCGCCGGCACCGATGAGAAGTCGAATTTCGGATTGGTCGCTTCGCCCGAGACGACGATGGTGACGGTGGCGCTGGTCGTGGTCGATGTCGCGGTCAAGTTGAGGTAGGGCACCAGCGAGCCCGAAAAGCCGACCGTGCCTTCGGTAAAGGTCAGCCGCTTGCCGAGGATCGACAGCCGCCCACGCTGCAAAGTGAAGGTGCCGACCGCCTGCGGCGAAGCCGCCGGGCCGGTCAGCCTCAGCGAACCGCCGAACTCGGCATCGACACCCCTGCCCTGGATGAAGATCTGGTTCGGCGCATTGACCGTGACGTCGAGGACAAGTCCACTGCCGCCACCCCCGCTGGCCGCCGCCGGTCGCAAGGCCTTGTCCTGCGCCCGCACGGAGGCGGGCGCGTTCTTGTGCTTGACACCGAGCGCTGCCAGCGAGCCCGGCAGCTTATCGGGAACGGTGATGACGGTCTTGGCCAGGTTGACGGTGCCCGAAATCACCGGCGCCGAGGTGAGCGGCCCCTTGATGGTCAGGTCGCCGCCGAGATTGGCTGTCACCACCCTGCCGTCGGTATAGCGGCCGTCAACCAGCTTGATCGACAAATCGGCTGGGAAACCTTGCGCCGGATTGATGCCGAGGGTGCCGGAGGCCGACAGGCTGCCGCGTGTCGACAGCGTGCCGGTCAGCCGGTTGATCCGGGCAACGCCGTTGCCGATCGAAATGTCGGCGGCAATGTCGTTGACGGCAAGGCCGGAACGCGCGTCGACCAGGCGGGCGCCCGACGTGCTGACCGTGCCGCCGATCACCGGCGACGCCGCCGGGCCGCGCATCTGGATATTGACGTTGGCGGTACCGCTGAGCGACAGCCCTTGCGCCGCAAGCTTGGCGGCCAGGAAGGAAAATGGCACCTTGCCGTTGAAGTCGAGCACCAGCGCTGGTGTGCCGGCCGTCGTCACCGTACCGCCGCCCTTGAGGCCAAGCCCGGCGCCGTCGCTGATGTCAGCGTTGAAGGTGAGCTTCTTGCCGGCGAATGTTCCCGACGAAGAGATATTCATGCCGCCAAGGCCGGCGCTGCGCGTCTGCGAGGTCTGCACCCCACCAGCATCGATATCGAAAGCGACAGTCGGATTGCCCGGCGCGCCGGTTACCTTGACTGTTCCTGAAATCGAACCGGCGGCCTGGAGGCCCGGCGAAAAACTGTTGGCCAGCGAAGCCGGCACCTTCGACAGCGCGGCACTGATGTCGAGTGCCTGCCCGACCTTGCCGGTCACCGTCGCCGTGCCGCCACCGAGATTGAGCACCAGCTTGTCCAGCGTCGTGGTGCCGTTGGCGATGCTGACGGTCGAGGCCTGGGCGATGGCCGCCTTGATGCCCTGCACCGTGGCCTGGCCGGAAGCGAGTTCGATGGTGGTGGTGCCGCCAGCCACCTTTATCCTGCCCGCAGCCTTCGCCGGAATGCCCTTGACGGTGGCGCCGCCGGAAAACCCGGTCCATTCGCCGTCGCGCTTCAAATCGACATCGATGCCGCTGATGGCGGTGCCGCCGGAAATAACGCTGTCGGCGCGAATTTTGCCCGAGATGACCGGCGCGGCGAGATAGTTGGCGACCAGCGCATCGATTGACACCGTCTTCGCCTGCAGGTCGCCGCGCGTGATCGAAGCGGTCGCAGCCTTGACCGCGACGTTCGGGCCATCCGCGGTCTTGGAGAATGCAATCGTGCCGCGCACATCGCCTTCGGCCTTTTCCAGCGCCAGCGCCGCCAGCGGCCCGATATCCGGCAGGTCGAGCGCGATGGTGCCGACCGGCACGAAAGCCTCGTCGAGCGCAAGGTCGCCGGAAATCCTGTTCTTGCCGAGTGACAACAGCAGTCCGTTGATGGCGCTCTTGCCGTCCGCCGTCGCCAGCACCGCGCTGCCTTGCAGCGCCTGTCCAGCGACATTGCCGGTCAGTTGCACATTGGCCGCCGGATTGGCGGCATCGGCCTTGCCGGTGGCGGTCAGCTTCAACCCGGTGATTTCGCGTTCCGCCACCAGCAGGCGGTCGCTGTTGACCGTCAGCGACAGGTCCGGCGCCAGGCTGGGCCCCTGCGCGTTGAGTGCAAAGCTGATCGCGCCTTTGGCATCTTTCGACAACAGCGAGATGTCGGCCAGTGCACCCTTGATATCTGCGCTAAGCTTGTTGTCGGCGAGGCTGGCCTGACCGTCCGCGGTCAGTGCGCCCGACGCCAGCGTGACCGGATTGGCGCTGACATTGCCATTGACATCCCGCTTCAGCGTGGCGCTGAGCTGCGTGCGCTCTGCCAGCACGCTGCGCGCCGCCGCCGGCAACGCCGCCGACAGCACGTCGGCGTCGAGGTTGAGGTCGATTGCTCCATCGGCAAAGCCGACACGGCCATTGAAGGCGCTGCCCAGCGCATCGCCCTGCACCGAGCCGCTGTCGATGGTGATCGCATCGGCCGCCAGGCTGCCCGCGACCTTGGCGGTGACTTTGCCGGCGATCAGCGGTGCGATGGTCGGATTGTCCAGACCGATCTTGTCCGCCGTCACCGTGCCCGAGATCGGACCGGTGCGGCTTCTCACATCGAACGCGTCGGAATGCAGCGCCAGCGAGATGCCCTCGACCTTGGTGAAATTCGTCGCCACCGACGGCAACACCGCCGAGATATCGAGCTTGGCTTGCGCAGCCTGCCCCGCCGCCTTCACGGACAGCGCCTGCAGTTCGAGCTTGATCGGGCCTTCCACGCTGCCGAACGCCAGCGGCAGGCTCGGACCGGAAGAGGTCAGGTCGAGCGCGAAATCGCTGGCGCCGTTCGGGTTGAGGGTGCCGGCCGCCTTGCCGGAGATTTTCTCACCCGAAAGCGTCGCCTGGTCGAGCACGACGCCGCCGGCCGCGGAATAGCTGCCGGCCGCATCGACATCGAGCGGCCCGAGCCCGGCCTGACGGGTCTGGCTGGTCTCGGCGCCGGCCAGCTTTGCATCGAAGTGGATGTCGGGATTTGCCGATGGCCCGGTGATTTGCGCCGTGCCGTCGAGCGTGCCCCCGGCATCGAGGCCGGGTGAAAAGCCATTGGCAAGCGCAGCCGGCAGCGCCGAGAAGGTCGCCGCCAGATCGAGCGTCTGGCCCGCCGTGCCCGACAGCGTCACCGAGCCGCCGCCGAGATCGACTACCAGCCTTTGAATGTTGGTTATGCCATCGGCAATGGTCAGGCTCGACGGCTCGGCGATCGCCACCTTGATGCCGCGCACCGTCGCCTCGCCGGACGCGATCTCGACGCTGGTCGCGCCGCCGGCAATCTTCGCCCGCCCGGCAGCTGTCGCCGGAATGCCTGATATGGTTGCGCCGCCGGTGAAATTCGTCCAGTCGCCGTCACGCTTGAGGTCGACGCCGATGCCGCTGACGACGGTCGTTCCCGAGGTCACGCTGTCGGCCTTGATCGTGCCGGAGATCGCAGGGCTGTTGAGATAGTTGGCGATCAGTGCGCTGACGGTGACTGCCTTGGCTGCCACATCACCGCGCGCGATCGACACGCTGGCTGCATTGATGGTGACGGTGGGCGCCTCGCCGTCTTTGGAGAACACCACGGTGCCGCCGATATCGCCGGCCACCGTCTGCCCGGCCAGCGACGCCAGCGGCGCGATGTCGGGGGCGGAGATCGTCAGCGTCCCCAGCGGCAGGAATTTTTCATCGAGCGCGAGGTCGCCCGACACCTTGTTGTCGCCCAGCGCTACGCTGAGCCCCTTGATGGAGCGCTTGCCGTCGCTCGTCACCAGCGCCGCCTTGATGGCGAGCGGCTGTTCGTCGACCGCGCCGGTCAGCGAGACATCTGCGGCCGGGCTCACAATGTCGGCCTTGCCCGATGCGGTCAGCTTGATGTCCTTGACGGTGCGGCCGGAGGCCGTCAGGCTGGCACTGTCGGCCGAAACCGAGAAATCCGGTGCGTTGCGCGCGCCGCTTGCCGTCAGCGCGAAATCGACCCCGCCGGCGATCGGCACGCCGACCAGCGAAGACAGCACCGAGACGTCGCCGAGCTTGCCCTTGATGTCGGCCTGGATATCGCTGCCTTGCGCGCTGGCGGTGCCGCTGGCGCTCAGCGAACCGGAAGTGAGTTCGATCGAGTTGGCGGCGAAAGAGCCCTGCGGATCGCGCGTCGCGGTCGCCGAGAATTTGACCCGTTCGCCAAGCAGCGAACTGATCTGCGGCGGCAGCGCCGTCGACACAGCATCGGCATTCATCTTCAGCGTCATGGCGAGATCGGCCAGCGTCACCTTAGCCGTCAGCCCGGCATTGAGAGCATCGCTGCGCAGCGTGCCTTCGTCGAGCGAAATCTCGTCCCTGCTGATCGAACCGGCAAGAGAGGCCGTCAGCTTGCCGGTGATCAGCGGCGCCAGCGTCGCCACGTCGGTCTTCAGCCCGGCGGCCGCCAGACTTACACTGACCGGGCCGCTGCGGCTCTCGATGTCGAAACCGTCGGAATGGATCTTCGCATCCAGATTGTTCACCTGAGAGCCGCCCGCCACCACCGAGACCAGTGAAGCGCTGGCGTCAATCATCGGCGCCTTGCCGTCACCGAAGGCGCGCGCGGTCACATTGTTGATGGCCACCATGATCGGCTGCGCCTGGGTACCGACATTGACCGTGACCGGCTTGGCTTTGGCCACGAGTTCGACCGAAAGGTCGCTGGCGCCCTTGGGCTCGACCATGCCGGCAGCGGTACCATGAACTGCGTCGCTCTCGATCGCAGCGCGCTCGATGTCGACGCCGCCGGCCGCGGTCGCGGTGCCGGCTAGGTCGAAGCTGGTCTTGCCGGCAAACAGCGACTTGAACCGTTCCGGCAGGAAGCCTTCGAACGAACCGTCGCCCTTGGCCTCGATCCGGTTGCCCTTGTCGGTGAGCTGGTGCCGGCCGGTGAGCTGGGTAACGATCTGACCGTCGACCATGAAGGTGCCGATGCCGCTCCAGTTGGCCAGCGGCCCGGTGCCCGAGACGACGATGTTGACCGGCGGCGCGCCGGGTAGCTTGAGCAGGTTGGCGATGATGCCGCCGGCCGGCTCGGAAGCCTTGAGATCGAGGTCGAGCTTGTTTTCATCCGGCGCGAAGTGGATGTTGGCGTCGACATTGCCTTGCTTGCCGTCATGGCGGGTAACGTTGAGCACCGTCTGGATCGCCAGCGGCGACGCATCGACCTTGGCCGATCCCTTGGCCGCAAGTTCGGCAATGCCGCTGCCGGCAAGTTGCTGGCCGAGCGCGATCTCCGGCAAATCGATCGCTCTGATATCAAGCGAAACCGGCAGGCCGGTCGACCCGCTCTTGCTCGGCTCGGTGCTCGCCACAGGCAGCCGTGCCAGTTCTATCCGTTCGGCCGCTATGCGGTCGGCGCTGAAATTCTTCGACAACAGCGCCAGCGGCGACCAGTCGACGGCCACCTTGCGGGCCACCAGCCAGGCGCCCTCGCGGTCTTCCAGCACGACATGGTCGACCGTCAGCGCGCCGGACCAGATACCGTTAATGCCGCTGACCGTGACTTTGCTGTCCCCTGACGAGGCCATGTCAGAGATGATGCCGGCGAGATTTTCGCGGCCGCGCTCGGTTTTGGTCAGCACGACCAACGCGCCGATGCCCGCCGCCGCCACGATCAGCAGCGTGTAGAAAAACAGGCGAAGGATGCGTTTCAAAATCTTCATCGTCAGAACGCCTGTCCGATCCCGGCATAGATGCCGAAACGCGGGTCGCCACGGTCGCGGTTGAGCGGCACGGCGGCGTCGATGCGCAGCGGCCCGAACGGCGTGATGTAGCGCAGGCCAACGCCCGCGCCGACCTTCACGTCGGAAAAGTCCGGCGTCGCTGTGGTCGAGACAGTGCCAGCGTCGACGAACGGCACGATGCCGATCGTGTCGGTCAGCGCAATGCGCATTTCGACCGATGTTTCGAAGAAGGAAAGCCCGCCGATCGGCTGGTTGTCGATGTCCTTCGGTCCGATGCCCTGATAGGCATAGCCCCGCACCGAGCCGCCACCGCCGGAATAGAAGCGCCTGTCGGCTGGAACGTTCTGAAGGCCGGTGCCGACGATCGAACCCAGCGCGACGCGTTCGGCAAGCACGAATTTCGAGGCCGTGTCGAGCGACTGATAGGCCGACCCCTCGCCCCTGAGCTTGAGGAAGGCGGCGCCGCTCAGAATGTCGTAGCTCGGTTCGGCATAGGCCAGAACCCTGAAGCCGCTGGTCGGGTTGAGCCGGTTGTCCCTGTTGTCATAGACATATTGCAGCGGAATGCTGGCGATCAGGTATTTGTGCTTGCCGAAGGCGTCGGTGATCCTGGAATAGTCCAGCGCGATTTCAGCCGAAACCGTCTGCTTCTTGTCGATCTCATAGGACAGGCCGGTGCTGCCCTTGACCGAGAAATGGTCGTAGGCATCGGGATGTTCGAGGACGGTCTTGACGCTGGCGATGAATTTCGAAGCCGGCCCGATCACGCCCGGCTTCTCGAACATGATGCCGGCATTGTAGTTGAGCTCGCTGAGATCGTTGCTGCCGATGCCGCTGATCTTGCCCTCGATGCGCAGCTTTTCGGCCCGGCCGAACAGATTTCGGTGGCCCCAATAGCCTTCCAGGCCTAGCCCTTCGGTGTTGGAGAAAGTGCCGCCGACGCCGAAATAGCGTGGTTTGCGCTCGCTGACCTGAACGCCGATCGGAATGTTGCCGTCGGCGTCGAGACTGTCGGCTTCCTTCAGCGTCACGCTGTTGAACACTTCGAGCCTCAGCAGCCGGTCGCGGGCATCGTCGATCTCGTCGGGCGAATATTGCCGGCCGCGTTTCAGCCCGGTCATATATTCAGTGAACTCGCGATTGACCTTCTCGGTGCCATCGACGGTGGTGTCGCCATAACCGGCAACCGGCCCGGCGGCCACCGTCAGCGTCACGTCTAGCGTCGAGGTGGTGTGCTCGGCCACGACCTGCCTGTCGGTGATCCGGGCCAGCGGCCGGCCCTCCTGCTTCAGCGCCCGCACGATCAGCGCCTCGGCCTTGAGCACGGCGCCCGAGCCGGCATCGCCGCCGGCTATCAGGCCGAAATCGGCGCTCGCCAGCCCGGCGGCATCGCCCTCCAGCCGAATATTGCCGAGCGTGAATTTGGGCCCGCTCGAGATGCTGATCACCACCGGGATCGGCTGCGGACCCGTAAATTCGGCATCGGGCGGCAAATCGTCCAGCGCCTTGCCCTGGATGGTGATGGTGACGACGCCTTCATAACGGGCGTCGGCATAAAGCGCGGCGACCAGCTGTTCGCGGTCGCTACGCGCCTTGGCCAAAAGGCCGAGCGAGCCGGAAACCGGGCGGTCCTCGTCGGATTTCAGCGACGAGGCGTTTTCGAGCTTCTTAACCAAGTCCTTGTCGGCATCGGGCGCTTCGATGGTCACCGCATAGCGCAGCGGGTCGACGATATCGGCGTCCTCGTCATTCGAAGAGCCCCACAATTTGATGCCGAAGAGCTCGAAGGCGGCCGCCGACCCCGATTCGGCAACGAGCACGGTCGAGCACGCCAACGCCACAATCAGCGCGCGCGAAAGCGTGCGCCGTGGCGCACTTACCTTCGACATCTGCGCTTCATACGCCGGCATCAGGACAACCTAGGTTACAAAACTAAAATTGGAATGAAGTTTTGAAGCGCTCGTAAAGGGGCCACAATCCAATTGTCTGAAATAGGCAGGGCTTGGAATTCACACCTTCTGCGTTTTCGCAAGAAAGCGTGATCCCTTTCCCGTGGATGAACTATCGGCATACCGGTCATTGGCCGGTTTGGGAACCGTTGGCGGGCGGAAACCTGCCCGTCCTCGTGTTGACAAGCTTGACTGAAGCTTGAACATGCCGCGGACGTAGCAGTGTCTGGAGGGTGTTATGGCGATGCGCGCGGCGGCTCGTGGTCTGTCGATCTTGATTCTTCTCATTTTCGCCTGGGGGTCTGTAGCGCAAGCGGCCGAAGCCCGCCGGGTGGTGACCTCAAATAATTCCGACTATTTCGGCTTCGATCTCAGATCGGACCAGAATGTCAGCCTCGATCAGTGCAAGACGACATGCCTCGGCGACCCCGCCTGCCGCGCCTTTACTTACAACAACAAGGCCAAATGGTGCTTCCTAAAATCCGACTATAACCAGTTGAAACCCTTCAGCGGCGCGGTCGCGGGCAAGGTCGTCAATGTCGATGGCGACCCCGATATCGGCGCCCCGCCGGAACTCGCCTTCTTCCCCAACTGGATGGCCGACCAGGCCCAGCAATACCGCAACAAGCTGACCGATCCGGCCTATGACAAGCCGACCGACGGGCTGGAATCACTCCGCGCCGCCGCCGAACAGGCTGCACTGACCGGCGACCATGGCCAGGCCATGAACAAATACGAGGCCGCGGTCTCGGTCCTGCCTGACGACGGCCAGCTTTGGCTCGGTCTGGCGCGTGAAACGCTTGCCATACAGCCGGCCAGCGGCACCTCCGAATCCTACAATCTGCCGGTCAAAGGCACCTCCGCCGCCATCAACGCCTACAAATTGCTGCGCACTACCAAGACCCGCGCCGAAGTGCTGGCGCTGCTCGGCAACGGCCTCGACCGCCGCGATCTCTACCGTCCAGCCCTGCAGGCTTATGAAGCCAGCCTCGCGCTGGTCAGTTCGCCGGCGGTCAAGGCCGAATATGAGGATCTCAAGGCCCGCAAGGGCTTCCGCGTCATCGATCACTCGATCGACGCCGACACCAGCGCGCCGCGCATTTGCGCGCAGTTTTCCGAGGAGCTGGTCAAGACCGGCGTCGACTACGCCCAGTTCGTCACCGTCGACAACCAGCCGCCCAAGGGCATCGAGGCCAAGGACAAGCAGATCTGCGTCGAAGGCCTGGAGCACGGCCAACATTACGAAGTGACCTTCCGCGCCGGTCTGCCGGCCGCCATTGGCGAGGTCACCGCCGCTCCGGTCGTGCTGTCGATCTATGTGCAGGACCGTGCGCCGTCCGCCCGCTTCACCGGCGACAGCTTCGTGCTGCCCGCCGGCGCCCGCCGCGGCATCCCGGTCGTCACCGTCAACATGAACACCGCGCAGATGAAGCTCTACCGCATCGGGGATCGTTCGCTGGCGCAGCTTCTGTCCGGCTATCAGTTCCTGAAGCAGCTCGACAGCTATGATATCTCCAGCATTTCCGACCAGATGGGTGAGCCGGTCTGGCAGGGCCAGCTCGATATCGCCAACGACCTCAACAAGGACGTCACGACGTCGTTCCCGGTCGACGAAGCCTTGCCGCAGCGCAAGCCCGGCGTCTACGTGCTGACCGCGCAAGCGGTAAACGAGAATGACGAGGACAATTACAATTCGCTTGCCACGCAGTGGTTCGTCGTCTCCGACATCGGCCTGTCGACCTATACCGGCCAGGATGGCCTCAATGTCTTTGCCCGCTCGCTCGGAACCGCCAAGCCGATCGCCGGCGCCGAACTGACGCTGCTGGCCAGGAACAATGAAATCCTCGGCACAGCCACGTCGGACGCCGAAGGCCATGCTGTCTTCAACCCCGGCCTGACGCGCGGCGACGGCGGCATGGTGCCGGCCGTTCTGATGGCCAAGCAGGGCGACAACGATTTCGTCTTCCTCGACATGGGCCGCGCCGGCTTCGATTTGTCCGATCGCGGCGTCGCCGGACGCGCCGCACCGGGCGCGCTCGATGTCTATGCCTGGACCGAACGCGGCATCTACCGCGCCGGCGAGGATGTGCATGTCGCAGCCCTTGCCCGCGACGGCGCCTCCAAAGCGGTGGAAAACCTGCCGCTGACCTTCATCTTCACCCGTCCCGACGGCGTCGAGAACCGCCGCATCGTTGCCGATGGCGTCTCGGCCGGCGGCTATGCCGTCGACCTGCCGCTGGAAGCCAACGCCATGCGCGGCACCTGGACGGTGTCGATCTATACCGATCCCAAGCAGGCGGCCGTTTCCAGCCAGATGTTCCTGGTCGAAGACTTCGTGCCGGATCGCATCGAGTTCGACATGAAGTCCGACAAGCAGGAGATCGCCCAGGGCGAAACCGCCAACATCGACATTGACGGCCGCTTCCTCTATGGCGCGCCGGCCGCCGGCCTCGCGCTCGAAGGCGAGCTGACGCTGTCGACGGCGCGCGACTGGGACCGTTTCGCCGGCTATTCGTTCGGCCTTGCCGACGAGCAGTCGGCCGAGCCTTCGGTCACCCCGTTCACCGGTCTGCCGGTGGTCGGCGACGACGGCAAGGCGACCTTCCCGGTCACGGTCGACCAGTTGCCCGCGACCACCAAGCTGGTCGACGCCAAGGTCACGGTTCGCATGCGTGAAACCGGCGGCCGCGCCATCGAACGCTCGCTCAACATCGGCATCCGCCCGCAAGGCCACATGATCGGCATTCGTCCGGATTTCGCCGACAATGAGGTGCCGCAGGGCGGCACCGCCAAGTTCAGCCTCATCGCGGTCGACCCCGACGGCAAGCGCGAGACGCTGAAGGGCGCACAGTGGTCGCTGGTCAAGGTCGAACGCAATTACCAGTGGTACCGCAACAACAACTCGTGGAACTACGAACCGGTCACCTTCACCAAGTCGATCGCCAACGGCCAGGTCGATCTCAGCGCCGATGCCGAGGCGACCGTGACGATGCCGGTCGACTGGGGCCAGTACCGGCTCGAGATCGAGACTGCCGATCCCGAGGGCCCGGCGACCAGCTATGAGTTCGACGCCGGCTGGTATGTCTCCTCGACCTCCACCGAAACGCCTGATGGGCTCGAGATCGCTCTCGACAAGGACAGCTATGCCGTCGGCGACGTGGCCAAGCTGAAGGTGTCGCCGCATTTTGCCGGCGAACTGCTGGTCACCATCGGCGCCGACAAGCTGCTCAAGACCGTCACGGCAACCGTGCCGGCCGGCGGCAGCACGGTCGACATCCCGGTCGGTGACGACTGGGGCGCCGGCGCCTACATCACCGCAACCCTGCTCCGGCCCGGCGATGCGCAGGAAACCCGCATGCCGGCGCGCGCCATCGGCGTAAAATGGCTGACGGTCGACCCGGGCTCGAAAAAGCTCGCGGTTACCCTGACGCCGCCGGACAAGACGATGCCGCGCCAGCAGCTGTCGATCCCGGTTTCGGTCGCCGGCGTAGCACCGGGCAGCAATGCCTATGTCACGGTCGCTGCCGTCGATGTCGGCATTTTGAACCTCACCAACTACAAGGCGCCGGATCCGGAGGGCTGGTATTTCGGCCAGCGCATGCTCGGGCTTGAAGTCCGCGACATCTATGGCCGTCTCATCGACGGCTCGCTCGGCACCACCGGCAAGCTCAGGACCGGTGGCGACGGCGCCTCGATGCAGCCGCAAGGCAGTCCCCCGACCGAAAAGCTGGTCGCCTTCTTCTCCGGCCCGGTCCAGCTCGACGCCGACGGCAAGGCAAGGATCGACTTCGACATCCCGCAGTTCAACGGCACCGTGCGCGTCATGGCCGTCGCCTGGACCAAGGAGGCCGTCGGCCATGCCACGACCGATGTCATTGTGCGCGATCCGGTGGTGATCACCGCCGGCCTGCCCCGCTTCCTGGCGCCTGGAGATGCAGCTATCATGCGGCTCGACGTCGCCGACACCGACGGTCCGGAGGGCGACTATGCCCTGTCGATCGCCACGACCGGCGACCTCTCGACCGGCGACAAGCCCTTCCCCGAAAAGCTGACGCTGGCCAAGGGCAAGCGCCAGACGCTGACCGTGCCGCTGATTGCACAGACGGCGGGCAATGCCTCGATCACCATCAAGCTCGCCCATGGCGACGGCACCTCCGTCGAGCAGACGCTGTATGTTCCGGTGCGTCCGGCGCAATTGCCGGTCACCACCCGTCTGGTCGTCGACCTCAAGGGCAATGGCGGCTCGCTGCGCGTCGACAAGGAGCTGCTCGCGGCAAGCCTGCTCGACGGCGCCTCGATCAGCGTCGGCGTTTCGCAGGCTGCGGCCTTCGACGTGCCGTCGCTGCTGATGACGCTCGACCGCTACCCCTATGGTTGCGCCGAGCAGACCACCAGCCGCGCCATGCCGCTTCTCTACGTCAACGATCTGGCGTCCGGCGTCGGCATGCAAAGCGATCCCGAACTGCACGACCGCGTCCAGGCGGCCATCTACAAGGTGCTGAGCTACCAGGCTTCGGCCGGCAGCTTCGGCCTGTGGGGTCCGGGCTCCGGCGATCTGTGGCTCGACTCTTACGTCACCGACTTCCTGACCCGGGCGCGCGAGCAGAACTACGACGTGCCGGCCCTGGCGATGAGCCAGGCGCTGAGCAATCTGCAAAACTCGGTCGGTTACGACCAGGACGTCCAGGATCGCGGCAGCGAAATCGCCTACGCGCTCTATGTTCTGGCCCGCAACAAGAAGGCCTCGGTCGGCGATCTGCGCTACTACGCCGACACCAAGCTCGAAGCCTTCTCGAGCCCGATGGCCGTCGCCCAGTTGGCGGCGAGCCTGGCGCTCTACGGCGACGCGCAGCGTTCGGAAGCAACCTTCCAGACGGCGCTGCAGCTGGCCAAGTCGACCACCGAATACGACTACTACCGGTCCGACTATGGCTCGCGGCTGCGTGATGGCGCCGCGATCCTGGCGCTCGCCGCCGAATCGAAGCCGGTGCCGACCATCGTGCCGGAGCTGATCCGGCTGGTGGCAAGGGAACGCGCCGATGCCCGCTGGACCAGCACGCAGGACGAGTCCTGGATGCTTCTGGCGGCCCGCGCGCTGAAGTCGGGCAACGACTCGATCACGCTCTCGGTCAACGGCGCGCCTCATGCCGGTGGGTATTCCAACCACCTCAGCGGCACCGGCATTGCCGACAGCCCGCTGACCATCGCCAACACCGGCGCCACGCCGCTGCAGGCGGTCGTCACCACGGTCGCCTCGCCGGTAGAGCCCTTGCCGGCCGGCGGCGACGGCTTCACCATCGACCGCACCTACTACAAGCTCGATGGCACCGAAGCCAACGTCACCGAGGCGACGCAGAACGAACGCTACGTGGTCGTGCTCAAGGTTTACGAGCAGAACCGCTGGCCTTCGCGCCTGCTGATCACCGACCTGTTGCCGGCCGGCTTCGAGATCGACAATCCGGGCCTTGTCTCCAGCGCCCAATTGTCGAACTTCACCTGGCTGGCGCAAACGGACGCAGCCCATCTCGAATTCCGCGACGACCGTTTCGTCGCGGCATTCAATCCCAATGACGGCGATGGCGACCGCAACATCATGCTGGCCTATGTCGTGCGTGCGGTGACGCCGGGCACCTACGCCCATCCGGCGGCCACGGTGGAGGACATGTACCGGCCGCAATATTCGGCCCGCACCGCCACCGGCATGATGGAGATCAAGGCGCCGTAAGGCGCCTTGACGAAGATGAACACGCCGATGTCCGCGACCATCTCCTTCTCCCCGCTATGCGGAGAGAAGGAGCCGGCAGGCGGATGAAGGGCACCACCATGCTCTCCAGAAAATTTCTCCGTCGAACAGGCATCGCCGCCGCCTCCCTCGTCGGCTTTGCGGCGATCGCTGCCGCTTCTCTCTGGGAACTCGACCGCGCTTTTCCGCCGCCGCTGCCCGGAAGGCTCACCGTCTCCACCGAGGTCCAGGACCGCGACGGCCAGCTGTTGCGCGCCTTCGCCACGCCGGACGGTTACTGGCGGCTCGACACTCATCTCGACCAGGTCGACAAGCAGTTCGTCGACATGCTGGTCACCTATGAAGACAAGCGCTTCTGGGACCATGATGGCGTCGATGTGCTGGCGCTGGCGCGCGCCGCCGGCCAGTTCGCCACCACCGGCCATATCGTCTCCGGCGGCTCGACCCTGTCGATGCAGCTTGCCCGGCTGATCGAGCCCCGCGAAAGCCGCAGCCTCGGCTCGAAAATCAAGCAGATGCTGCGCGCCATCCAGATCGAGCGGCGCCTGTCCAAGCAGGAGATACTGGAACGCTACCTGACCTTGGCGCCCTATGGCGGCAATCTCGAAGGCGTGCGTGCCGCCTCGCTCGCCTATTTCGGCAAAGAGCCGAAGCGGCTGACCGTCTCGGAAGCAGCCCTGCTCGTCGCCTTGCCGCAATTGCCGGAAAAGCGCCGTCCCGACCGCAATCTCACCATCGCTCATGCCGCCCGCGACCGCGTGCTGACCCGCATGGTATCAGCTGGCCTGCTCGGCGAGCGCGAAGCCGCGCGCGCCGCACTAGACGATGTCTCGGGCCTGCGCCGCAAATTGCCAGCGCTGGCGCCACACGCCGCCTACGCCATGCTGCCCAAGGCCGTCCCCGGCAAGCCGCTGCAGCTGACGATCCGCAAAAGCGTCCAGCAAGGACTGGAGCAGGTGGCGCGCGATGCCGCGATCAAACTTGGGCCGCGCCTCTCCGTCGCCATGGTGATGGCCGATGCCCGCACCGGGGACATCCTCGGCGAAGTCGGTTCGGCCGATTTCTTCGACGCCAGCCGCTCCGGCTGGATCGACATGACCAAGATCGTGCGTTCGCCCGGTTCGACGCTGAAGCCGTTCATCTATGGCCTCGCCTTCGAGCAGGGGCTGGTGGCCCAGGAAATGCTGATCGAGGACAGCCCGGTCGATTTCGGCGGCTACCGGCCGAAGAATTTCGACATGGGCTATCAGGGGGATGTCTCGATCCGCCAGGCGCTGCAGCTGTCGCTCAACGTGCCGGCAATCCGCGTGCTCGACTCTGTCGGCCCGGCACGGCTGATGGCGCGCTTCCGCCAGGCCGGCGTCAGCCCGGTGCTACCGGTCAACGAGGCGCCGGGCCTCGCCATCGGCCTCGGAGGCGTCGGCGTGACGCTGCGCGATCTCGTCCAGCTCTATACCGGCCTCGCCAATGGCGGGAAGGCAAACACGCTGCATGACGGCACCGAGCCGGCCAATTCCGAGCGCACCACCGCCACCATCCTCGACGCCCAGGCGAACTGGCAGATCACCGACATATTGTCGGGCGTGAAGCCGCCCGAGGGCGCCTTGCAGCGCGGCATCGCCTACAAGACCGGCACGTCCTACGGCTATCGCGACGCCTGGTCGGTCGGCTTCGACGGCCGCTACGTGCTGGGTGTGTGGGTCGGCCGCGCCGATGCCGGTGCGGTGCCCGGCCTGTCCGGCTATGTCTCGGCCGCCCCCATCCTGTTCGAGGGCTTCGTCCGCTCCGGCCTCACCGCCGTCCCGTTGCCCAGCCAGCCGGCCGGTGTCCTCAAGGCCAGGCGCGAAGACCTGCCGGTGACATTGGGGCGCTTCGGCGCCGGCGCCGACGGACTGGTGCAGGCAGGCCCGACGGAACCGGCGCCAACGATCATTTTCCCGCCCAACGGCGCCCGCGTCGATCTCGCCACCAATTCCGCCGAGGCCTCGCCGCTGGTGCTGAAACTGCAAGGCGGCCGCGCGCCGTTCCGCTGGCTGGCCAATGGCAAGCCGCTCGTCGGCATCGACCGCCGCCGCACCGCGACCTGGCTGCCCGACGGCGCCGGCTATTCAACGCTCACCGTCATCGACGCCGTGGGACGCGCGGCAAGCGTGAAGGTGTTCGTTGAATAGATGGCGCCAAGCGATTCAGGGGATTGGGCTTCTTCGCCTGAAACCCGGCGCGAGGCACCCCCCCGGGGGGGGGGGGGGGGGGGGGGCGGGGCGGCGGCCCGGGGGGGGCGGGGGGGGCGGGGGGGGCGGCGGGGGGGGGGGGGGCGGGGGGGGGGTGGGGGGGGGG
>NZ_JAMYMJ010000043.1:0-51089 GCF_040318435.1 Mesorhizobium sp. M1143
CCTCCCGGCCGCGGCGCGCCGCGGCGGCTCCTGCCCCCCCACCCCCGGTCGGGGCCGCGGCGCCCCGCGCGACCCGCGCGGCCGTGATGACGCCATGCTCGTCGAGCGACAGCTTCACGCCGGCGCTGACCACGGCGATGTCCATCTCGGTGCGCGGAATGAACCTGAGATAGGCGTCGCCCGAACGCGGCTCCCGCTTGCCGAGCAGGATCGCCTCGACGATCTCACCCTTGGTGAGCGAGGTCTTGCCGGGCCCGATCGGCACGGCCTCGACAGGAATGGTGCGCTTGCCCGAGGGACCGGCAACCACGGCCTTTGCGGCGGCGGCCACCAAGGCCGGGACGCTGTCGGCGGCCGGCGAGGCGTTGCACAGATTGCCAACGATGGTGCAGCGGCCCTGGACCTGTTTCGAGCCGATCAGCTTCGACGCTTCGACGACACCGGGCCAGGCCTTCTTCAGAACCGAGCTCTCGCCCAGGACGGCGCAGGGGACGGTGGCGCCGATGCTGAAGCCGTCGGCCGTCTCCCTGATCTCGCTCAAGCCCTCGATCGCCTTGATGTCGACGATCAGGTCGGGATCGACAAACCCGCCCTTCATCCGAACGAGGAGGTCACTGCCTCCAGCGAGAATGGCTGATGTGCCGGAAGCGTCGGCCAGCAGGCCAACGGCGTCTTCGATTGAAAGCGGACGTATGTAACGCATCGTCTCCCCTTGGTGATGGTGATCTCGCCGACCGTTATAAACAGTCTCCTCATAATGACCATCCGGTTGCTGATTTCCAGCGATTGGGCCAGCACCGCGAGAGAGATTTTTGTCTAAAGTCTTTGTTTTGATGCATGTCGTTGTCCCAGAACCGCGCACACTTCTGGGCGACATGCATTTAAGCGGCGTCTTTTGCACGGTCGAGGCTGATGCCGATGTCCTTCAAGGCCTCGGCCACGGCCTCGTCCAGCGGGGTGTGCGGGACTTCGCCGATGATGCCTTCCAGCCGGTCGGACACGAGCCGGTGCGGTTCGAAGCGCAGATAGGACATCGAGACGATCTCGCGCCACATCGCCACGAACGGGCTGCCGGCGCGCAGCACCCACCAAGGCATGAAGGTCAGTTTCAGCGGACGTCCCAACGCTTTCTCGGCCGCGGCCTTTATGTCCATGTCGGTGACGGCGTGGCCGGGGAAGTTGAGCGCCTCAAAGAAGCCGAGCTTGCCCTGATTACGCGCCAGGCCGACGAAGCCGATGCCGAAGTCCGGCAAATAGGCCCATTCGTGCACGAGGTTGGCAGGGCCAGGCGCGGTGTAGACGCCCTTGCTCATCTTGGCGGCGACGACGAGGTCGAACCATGATCCGCTGCCGGTGCCGCCGAAGAAATCGCCGGCGCGCAGGATGATGGTGCGGACGCGGCCGGCATCGGCCTCGCGGCGAAACAGCGCTTCCATGGCGCAGCGGATGCGGCCCTTCTCGGTGGTCGGACGGAATGGCGTGTCTTCGGTGACCACCTCAGGCATCGGCGAGCCGTAATTGTAGACAGTGCCGGGGAAAAGATGCAGCGCGCCATTGGCATGGCAGGCGGCCATGACGTTCTCCGCCATCGGCAGACACTTGCCCCAGTCGGTGTAGATCGGGTTGAGGCCGTTGAAGATGATGTCGACGCCTTGCGTGGCGCGGATCAGCGCCTCGCGGTCGAGCGCATCGCCGGCGACGGCGGTGGCGCCCTTGAGTTCGGCTGGGACCTTGCCGCTGCGGGTGACGGCGCGGACGTCGAAACCGGCGTCGATGAAGGCCTTGCCAACCACGCGGCCGAGCCGGCCATTGGCGCCTAGAATTGCGATCTTGGTCATTTTCTTCTCCGTGTTTGTGTTTGCACGGCGAATATGATGCCTCCATATGCGAATGAAAATTGACTAGGGATGCAGCTTTGTTATTCATAATTGAATGGAAGATATCGACTGGAACCTGATCAAGAGTTTCGTCACCGTGGCGGAGACCGGCAGCCTGTCGGCCGCGGCGCGCAAACTGTCGGCCAGCCAACCGACGCTCGGGCGTCACATCGGTGAGCTCGAACAGGCGTTGGGCGTCACCTTGTTCCGGCGCGGGCGGCGCGGCTATGCGCTGACGGAAGCAGGCGCCACGCTGTTCGAACGCGGCAGAGCGGTGAGCGAGCAGGCGAGCGCGTTCTCACTATTGGCATTGGGCTCGGTCGAGGCGATCGAAGGCACGGTGCGCATTGCGGCCAGCGAGGTGGTGGCGGCCTATGTGCTGCCGAGGATGACGGCGCGGCTCGGCATCGAGGAGCCCGGCATCGAGGTCGAGATCGTCGCCTCGAACCAGGTCGAGAACCTGCTGCGAAGGGATGCCGACATCGCCATCCGCATGGTCAAGCCGGCGCAGAACGAGCTGACGGCGCGCAAGGTCTGCGATATCAAGCTCTGCTGCTGCGCGGCGAAATCCTATCTCGACAGGCACGGACGCCCGCTCAAGCCCGCCGACCTTCTCGACCATCCGCTGATCGGCTTCGACCGCAGCGACGAGATGATCCGGGGCTTTACCCAGGCCGGCATCCCCGTCACCCGAAGCAGTTTCCGCTTCAGGACCGATAACCAGATCGTTCTGTGGGAAGCGCTGCGGGCGGGAAACGGCGTCGGTCTTGGCCAGGAGCCGCTGACGGACAGCGACCCGTCGCTGGAGAAACTGCTGCCCGGCCTGCCACTGCCCAGCCTGCCGGTGTGGCTGGCCATGCATCGCGACGTGCGCACCAGCGTGCGCATCCGCCGCGTCGCGGATTTCCTCTATGAGGAGCTGAAGCGCTATTCGGCGGGGGCGGCCGCGAATTCGGCGCGGTGAGCGAGCCCGGCCATCAACAGCACGACGATCAGCAGCGCCGACATGGCGACGAAGATCGGGCCGAAGCTGGAATGCTCGGCAACGAAGCCGATCGCCGACGGCGCCACCAATATGCCGGAATAGCCCATGGTGGTGACGACGCTCATGCCGGTGCCCGACGACATGCCTTCCTGGTTGCCGCCGGCCGAGAAGATGATCGGCACCATATTGGCGATGCCGAAGCCGCAGAGAGCAAAAGCCGCGATGGCGATCCAGGGCGAAGGCGACAGGCCGGCGACCAGCATGCCGGCGGCGGCGACCACCGCCGAGCCGCGCAGCGTCGCCACCGCGCCGAAGCGGTTGCGCACGCCGTCACCGAAAAAGCGCATGACAGCCATGACGCCGGAGAAGGCGGCGTAGGCAAGGCCGGCGATGGCGAGGTCGGCGCCGAGCTCCTGCCGGAGATAAAGCGCTGCCCAGTCGAGCACGGCGCCCTCGGAAATCATCGTCAGCAGCGCCATGAGCCCGACAAGATAGACCAGCGGGTTGGCCGGCAGCGTTAATCTGTGATGCTCGGCGGCCTGCGGCTTGTCCTCGGCGATGAGGTAGCCGACCGCCACGGCAATGACGGCAAAAGCTATGACCGTGACCACAGCCGCATGGGCGAGGTGGCCGTAAGTCTGGATGGCGTAACCGCCCAGACCGCCACCGGCGAAACCGCCGAGGCTCCAGAAGCCGTGCGAGGACGACATGATGGCGCGGGACAGCCGGCGCTCGACCACCACGGCATTGGCGTTCATGGCGACATCCATGCCGCCGATCGAGCCGCCGAAGATGATCATGGCGATCGACGCCAGCGGCACGTTGGGCGCCAGCGCCACGATCAGCAGGCCGAGGCTGCCGCACAGGCCGAACCAGCGCAACACGGTGCGCGAGCCATGCCTGGAGATCAGATGGCCGCACCAGCTCATGGCCGCGACCGCGCCGACGCCGAACAGAAGGATCAGCAGGCCGAGGGTGAATTTCGAGATGTCGAGCCGGGTCAGGAACACCGGAATCTGCGGCGCCCAGCTGCCGGTCAGGAAGCCGTTGGCGAGGAAGATCGCTGCTACGGCCCATCGCCCCTGAAGGGCGCTCTGCATGGTGTTTTGCGCGTTCATGGCCCGAATCCGGTCAAAGAATGGCTTTGCGCGGCAAATTAGATCGATTCAATTTCTCGTCAAGCGCTTGGCTGCGAAAAGCTTGTGGGCCACATCTAAGGGGAAACCGTTAGGCGCTGTCCCGCCGACGTCAATCCTGTGAACCGCGCGCTACTTCAATGATCCCTCGGCCGCCTCGCCTCGAATTCCGCCTTCTTGGCGTCCGAAGCCTCGGTCTGGTTCAGCGCCTGCCATTGCGCATAGGGCATGCCGTAGACGATTTCGCGCGACTGGTCCTTGCCGAGATCGACGCCCTCAGCCTCGGCCGCTTCGCGGTACCAGTTCGACAGGCAGTTGCGGCAGAAGCCGGCGAGGTTCATCAGGTCGATGTTTTGCACATCGCTGCGCTCGCGCAGATGCTCGACCAGCCGGCGGAAGGCCGCGGCCTCGAAATCGCGTTTCTGGTCATCGCTGAGTTCGGTCATTGCCTTGGATCCTCACAGCGGCCCGGTGCGCGAGCCGAACATCTTCACCTGATGCATATCGGGACGGCGGTCGATGGCGTCAACGATCGGCGCCAGCCGTTGCGCCCAGGCCAGCGCCCCCTTGCGGTCTGATATCAGGTCCTGGCGGATCTCGATCAGCGCATGGGCAAAGCCGTTGACGATGGCGTGCTTGAACATGGTGTCGCCGCGCAACGCGCCGTCATAGGGTTCATTGTCGCCGACGACGAGGTTTTTATCCTGCGCCAGCATGTCGATCAGCGGCCGCGCCACGCGGTCGTCGAGGTCCCACAATATGCCGACATGCCAAGGGCGGATGAAGCCCTGCATGACAGGGGTGAAGGAGTGTACGGAGAAGATGAACGGCGCTTTGCCTGAGGCGTGCGCCACCGACGCGATCATGGCGCCGACCGCGTCCTGATAAGGCCGGTAGAAGCCGTCGAGCCGCCTTTCGCGTTCTTGCGGCGCCATAGGGTAGTTTCCCGGCACGACAGTGCCGTCATAGAGCTGGCGGATCAACGTCGGGTCGTCCTCGCCGCGATTGGGATCGATCAGCAGCCGCGAAAAATTGGCGATCACCGCCGGCACGTCGAGCGCCGCCGCCAGTTCGCGCGTCACCGTCTCGACACCGATGTCGTAGGCGATATGGCGATCGAGTTCCGCCGCCGGCAAGCCGAGACTGCCATACTCCTCCGGCAGGTCGCGGCGGGCATGGTCGGCGACAAGCACGATGCCTCGCTTGCGGTCGCCTTCGACGATATCGAAAGGCGCGAAAACTGTGGATCGGGTCATTGGCTGGAAAGGTCTGTTCGCTGGCTTCCGGGGAGGGTGGTATCGTCATTCCCACGAAGAGGACTGTTGCGCAATGCCGTTGTTTGGCCACGGTTTCTGCGAAAATCCTGTGACGCGCGGCGTATCGCGTGTCGGGGGCCTTTCTAAATCGATTGGAATTGGACAGAACGGCGCGTTGACATGCGCCCGGACTTTTCCGAAAAGGGGCGTTGAGAGATGCAGATGACGTTATTGAGGGGTTTCGGGATGGGTTCCGCCGGCAGGCCGCGTGCGCGCACCGCCTTTGCCGTGCCGCTCCTGACCCTGACGCTAGGGCTCACCGCGCTGGTCGCGGCTTCGCCTGCCCGCGCCGATTTCCGCGTCTGCAACGCCACGCAGAACCTGGTCGGCGTTGGCATCGGCTACCGCGCCAAGGCAGGCTGGATCACCGAGGGGTGGTGGCACATCGAAGGATCGAGCTGCAAGACGCTGATCGAAGGTCCGCTGTCATCGAGGTTTTACTATCTTTATGCAGAAGACGCCGAGCGCGGCGGGCGCTGGGATGGCCCGATCAACATGTGCGTGGCCGAAAAAGAGTTCAAGATCGCAGGCGTTACCGATTGCGTCGCCCGGGGCTTCCAGCGCGCCGGATTCCAGGAATATGACACGGGCGAGCAGGCAAGCTGGATGGTCCAGCTGACCGATGAGTCCACAACGGGAGGCGCTCCAGCCGCCCCGGGAACAAACAGTCAATGAGACGTAGCCGCAAGGTCAAGATCCTCGCCACCATCGGTCCTGCCTCCTCGTCCGAGGAGATGCTGCAGAAGCTGTTCGAAGCCGGGGCCGATGTCTTCCGCATCAATATGAGCCACACCGATCACGAGTTGATGCGCACGCTGGTCGGCCGCATCCGCGCGGTCGAGGAGAAAGTTGGCCGTCCGATCGGCATCCTGGCCGATTTGCAGGGACCGAAGCTGCGCGTCGGCAAGTTCGCCAACGGCAAGGAGGTTCTGACGCCGGGCCAGACCTTCACCCTCGACAACAATCCCGAGCCCGGCACGTCGACCCGGGTCTACCTGCCGCATCCCGAAATCCTGAGCTCGGTCGAGGCCGGCCACCGTCTGTTGATCGATGACGGCAAGCTGGAGCTCAGGGCGGTGAAGAGCGACGGCAAGTCTATCACCTGCACCGTCGTCGCCGGCACCACCATTTCCGACAAGAAGGGCGTCAGCCTGCCCGACACCGACCTGCCGGTCGGTGCGCTGACCGAAAAGGACCGCAAGGACCTCGATGCGGTGCTGGCGGAAAGCGTCGACTGGGTGGCGCTGTCGTTCGTGCAGCGGCCGGAGGATTTGGCGGAAGCCCGCAAGATCGCGCGCGGCCGGGCACTGATCATGGCCAAGATTGAAAAGCCGCAGGCCGTCGCCCGGCTGGCCGAAATCATCGAACTCTCCGACGCGCTGATGGTCGCCCGCGGCGATCTCGGTGTGGAAATGCCGCTGGAAGCCGTGCCTGGCATCCAGAAGCAGATCACGCGCGCCGCGCGCCGCGCCGGCAAGCCGGTGGTGGTCGCCACGCAGATGCTGGAATCGATGATCACCGCGCCGGTGCCGACCCGCGCCGAGGTGTCCGACGTGTCGATCGCCGTGTTCGAGGGCGCCGACGCCATCATGCTTTCAGCCGAATCCGCTGCCGGCGCCTATCCGGTCGAGGCGGTGGCGATGATGAACCGCATCGCCACCAAGGTCGAAACCGACCCGACCTATGCCGGCATCATCAACGCGCAGCGCTCGGAACCGGAAGCAACCGGCGCCGACGCCATTTCGCTCGCCGCCCGCGAGATTGCCGAGACTCTGAAACTGTCGGCGATCATAACCTATACGGCGTCGGGCACCACCGGCCTGCGCGCCGCGCGCGAGCGGCCGCAAGTGCCGATCATCGCGCTGTCGCCGATCCTCAACACGGCGCGGCGGCTGTCGCTTTTGTGGGGCACGCATTGCGTCGTCTCGCCCGACGCCAGCGACCTCGACGATATGGTCGACCGCGCCTGCCGCATCGCTTTCGAAGAGGGGTTCGGCCAGCCGGGCGACCGTGTCATCATCACGGCGGGCGTGCCGCTGAGGACGCCGGGTTCGACCAACATGCTGCGCATCGCCTATGTCGGATCGGACGTGCAGGCCACCCGCAACATAGGTTGACAGAGGCTTCAACTCATCACAGTTCGCAGCGCTCTTGCCGCACCTTCGGCGTGATCGATACGCTGAAGGAAGCGGTGTGCGCGAGGGAGTGGGTCATAGAGATACTGATCCGGGCCGCGCATCTTTCGCCGGTTGAGGTCGGCGGTGTCGAGCAGGTCGAAATCGACCCTTTCCAGCGTGCAGTGCCAGCCTGCGCTATGCGAAGCCCATCCCCTTCCGTGGTGCCGCAGAAGCCGCTCTCGGCTGGAATAGCCGTGATAGTCGAAGGCGATCACGCCGTTCGTCATGTAGATATGGTTGCCGTAGAAATCCTCGCCCGGAATGATCCGTTCGCCGTAGAATCCGTCCAGGGGAGGATGGCTGAGGAAGGTGCCCGCAAGGATGTGGCAGGCGCCGTAGCCGAAGAAGATGCGATCCGGTAGCGCCCAGAACGCTTCGGGGTTTTTCTTGATTCCGTGCTTCAGGACATACATGCGCCGTCACGTCGGGGCGAGTTGCGCGTCGGGCACCGTAATGTCGGGGCACTGTGCATCGTTGTAGGCATCGCCGGCGATGCGTGCTTCCACGGTTTTTGCCAATGCCTGCAGGTCGACGACCTTGCCGGCGACTTTTTCGATGGCACCGACGACGAGGTCTGGCGCGATCCAATCCGGCTTGTGTCCGAGATTGTGGACCCAGATCAGTTCGGCGCCGGGGATGTCCCTGTCCAGGCCGACCGAATGGATCGAAGCATAGACCACCTTGTCGCGATCGCCCGAGATGACAATCGTTGGCGCTGTGATGTCGCGGTATTGCGGCGCGGCGTTCAGCGTATAGTCGTAGAGGCCGGCGACATCGATGGCGTTGGCGCGGAAAGCGCCGGGACGCAGCACCAGCGGAATCGAGGCATTGCCGACATAGCCTTCCGGCACCTTGTTGGGAGAAAACACGCAGGCCGTGGCGCTGTCCATCTGCAGCGTGCCTGCCGGATAGGTCAATGTCTCCGAGAACAGCCAGCCGATGATGGGGGTGGCGGTCAGCTTGTAGTACCAGGCGGTCGCGCCGCCCGGCCAGGGGTGGCTGACCGGCGACAGAAAGACCAGCCCGAGCGTCTTCTCCGGGTGTTCGCGGCCAAAGGCGGCGGTGATCACGCCGCCAAAGGAATGGCCGACCATGATCGCATTGTGGATGCCGAGACGGTCCATCAGCCTGGCGATGGTGTCGGCCTGCGCCGACGGGCTCTCATTGCCGGGGCCGCGTGCCGACCAGCCAAAGCCCGGCCGGTCGAGGAAGACCATCTCCGCGCGGCCTTCGAGCAAAGGCCTGATCGGCAGCATCTGATCCCTGAGGTTGGCGCTGGCGCCGTGGATGAAGACGATGGCCGGCAGCTCTGCATTTTGCGGAGCCGGCACGTGGACATAGTGGATGCGGGTGCCGTCGATGTCGGCAAATTCGCCGGCCGGCGGGTTGCGCCACTCGATCAGCCACGCGCCGGCGCGGGTGACACCGGCCAGGGCAAAGACGAGCGCGAGGAGGAAGGCACAGGCGGCGTAGATGAGGTTCATGCGCGGAGATACGGCGGTGGAGAGGGATAAGTTCTAGGGAGCAGGGAGTAGTGAGTAGGGAGTAGTGAGTAGGGAGTAGGAAGTAGGGAGTAGGGAGTAGGGAGTAGGGAGTAGGGAGTAGGGAGTAGGGAGGTGGCGTCTCGACCAATCTTCTCTACTGACTACTCGCTAATCCCTAATTCCTACTGCCTAATCAAATTCCTTCGCCGGCAAGCTCTTCCGAAATTGCCGCGACCTGGTCCTGGGCGCTGCGCATCATCGGATAGATGGTAAGCACCTTCTGCCAGGCTTCGAGCGCCGATTGCTTGTGGCCGGTGGCGGCCATGATCTGGGCCAGGCCGGAAAGCGCGCCGAAATGGCGCGGTTCCAGCTGCAGCGTCTGGTCGATGTCGGACATCGATTTCCCGAAATTCTTCATCATGTAGTGCACGGTGGCGCGCCGGTTCCAGCCTTCGGCATATTTTGGCTGCAGGATGACGACCTGGTCGAGGAAGTCGAGGGCGACGTCGAACTTCTGGTCGTCCATCGCCTTTTGCGACCATTGCATCATCAGGTCGATCGAGGCGCTGCCGGACTGGAACCATTCGCCCCAGATGCGCCCGGCGATGCGCTCGGCCGCCTTTTCGTTGCGCTCGCGCTTCAGCTCGGCAAACAGTTGGTCGAGCCTGGCTTCCCTGGTCAGGGCAACCGGCGGCTTTGCCGGCGGATCGTCCGCCGACGCCGGAGCGACGCCGAAAAGAAACAGGGTCGCCAAAAATGCAAAAAGAATCCGCATCACCGGAATCTAACCCCGGACGGCGGATCGTCAAACTGAAATTAGCGTGAAAGTGCCTGGAACCAGGCAATTACCATCGTATGGACGGAGACAACGAGCCTCCGGCCGAACACTCAGCCCTGGCGCGCCTTGTAGCGTGGAGCGGTCTTGTTGATGATGTAGACGCGGCCCTTGCGGCGAACCAGCTGGTTGTCGCGGTGACGCGCCTTCAGCGCCTTGAGCGAATTCTTGATCTTCATGGTCTTGCCCGTCAGTCTGGGCCCTATCCGGGCCGAATTATTAAGGCGCGCCTGAAAAGCGCGCCTTGAACTTGCGGTGGCTCATAAACGAGGAGCCTTGCCCGTGTCAACCGCAAGCGTGCTGGATAGAGGCCGAGAATGGCTTTGGCCATCAAATATCCGCCATCTCGGCTCCACGCCATTGCGCAGCCGAAGACGGGCTGGAATGGTGCGGCACCCGCAAGCCGATTTGGAGACCTCCATGCGCCTGTTGTTTGTGTCCGCCTGCCTTGCCGTTGTGGCAGCGGCATCCACCGCGCAGGCGCAGGAATGCGACCGCAACGACGACAGCCAGCAGATGATGAACATCTGCGCCGGCGAGGACTATCAGGCGGCCGATGCCAAGCTCAACCAGGCCTACAAGGATCTCGTCGGTCGCAACGACGACAAGGGCAGGAAGCTGCTGCAGGTCGCGCAACGCGCCTGGATCGCCTTCCGCGACGCCGAATGCGCCTATGCGACGACAGACAGCGAGGGCGGCTCCATCCATCCGATGGAGGTTTCACAATGCCTGACCGAACTGACGGACCAGCGCATCAAACAGCTCACCGCGGGCGCCAATTGTAGGGAAGGCGATGCGAGTTGCGCCAGCCCCGACGAAGACGGGGATCTGAACGACGAGCTGCAATAGGGCTCGAGCCACGCCCTCGCGCAAAGTGCCGGAATGGCTTAGCTACGGCGGCTGATGCGCGTGAAATGGCCCATCTTGCGGCCTGGGCGCGCTTCCGCCTTGCCGTAGAGATGCAGCATCAGATCGGGCTCGGCGAGCAAAGCGGGTACGCGCAGCACATCGTCGCCGATCAGGTTTTCCATGATGCAGTTTGAATGCCGGCCAGGGTTGCCCAGCGGCAGGCCGGCAATCGCGCGGATATGCTGCTCGAATTGCGAAAGGATGCAGGCGGCTTCCGTCCAGTGGCCGGAATTGTGCACGCGCGGCGCCATTTCGTTGGCCAGCAGCGTGCCATCGGCAAGAACGAAGAACTCGACGCCGATGACGCCGACATAGTCGAGGGCCGCCAGGATTTTCGCTGCCGACCCCTGTGCCGTCGCCGCCGTCTCCAGCCTGATCTGGGCCGGCAGGGTCGAGGTATGCAGGATGCCGTCGCGGTGGACGTTCTCAGCCGGATCGTAGGCGGCGACCGCGCCGTCCAACCCGCGCGCGGCGATGACCGAGATTTCGCGCTCGAAAGCGACGAAGGATTCGAGGATCAGCGGCACATTGCCCATGGTCTCGCATGTGCCGGCAAAGCCGCCCGTCTCCATGTTGCGGAAGACGCGCTGGCCCTTGCCGTCATAGCCCATGCGGCGGGTTTTCAAGATGCCGCTGCCACCGAACTCTCTCAGCGCCGCCGTCAGCTCGTCGTCATTGTCGACGGAGCGGAAATCCGCTGTCCTGATGCCGATGCCGTTCAGGAATAGCTTCTCCGCCACCCGGTCCTGGGCGACTTCCAGCGCCCTGGGCGGCGGATAGACCGGGACCTTGGCGGCGAGCGCGCCGGCAGCCGCTACCGGCACATTCTCGAATTCGTAGGTGACGACGGCGCTGACTGCCGCCAGTTCGGCAAGGGCGTCCGCATCGTCATAGGCGGCGGTGATCTGGCGGTTGGCGACCTGAGCCGCCGGGCAATCGGCCTGCGGTTCGAGGATAATTGTGCGGTAGCCGAGGCGCGCTGCGGCAACAGCCAGCATGCGGCCGAGCTGGCCGCCGCCGATGATGCCGATGCTCGATCCCGCGGGCAGGCTCACGGCGCGTCCGTCGGTTCGGTGGCGACCCTGGCGGTTTGGGCGGTGCGCCAGGCATCCAGGCGGGCGGCAAGTTTTTCGTCGTGCAGCGCCAGCACGGCGGCCGCCAGAAGGGCGGCGTTGGCCGCACCCGCCTTGCCGATGGCAAGCGTGCCGACCGGAATGCCGGCCGGCATCTGGACGATGGAGAGCAGCGAATCCTGGCCGGACAGCGCCTTCGATTCGACCGGCACGCCGAACACCGGCAGCGGCGTCATCGCCGCCGTCATGCCGGGCAGGTGGGCGGCGCCGCCGGCGCCGGCGATGATCACCTTGTAGCCGGCCGCCTTGGCGCCTTTGGCGAAATCATAGAGGCGGTCCGGGGTGCGGTGGGCGGAGACGATCAGCCGCTTGTGCGGAATGCCCAGCGCCTCCAGCGTTTCGGCGGCGTGGCGCATCGTCGCCCAGTCGGACTGGCTGCCCATGATGATGGCGACGTCGGCGCGGTGGTCGGTCAAGCGCATGCTCCCGGCGGTAAAGGCGCGCCTTAGCGGAATTCGGGCTGGCCCGCAAGGATGGCGGCCGCCGCAGCCTAGTCCGGCCAGCGCAGGGCGCCGGATGAATCCTTTCGCGGCTGTCTCATCGCATCCGCCGGCCTGTCGGCCGCGGTGAGCACGGCGCGGAGGCGTTCGGCGACGATCTCGGCCTCGCCTGGGTGCAGGTTGCACGGGTCGAGGAAGAAATGGCCACGCTCGACTTCGTGGTTGCGCACGATGATGGGCGGCGATCCGGCCGCCAATGCCGAGGCGAGGCCGGCGGCACTGAAGCGGCTTTCGGGGGAGACGAAGATCTGCAGCCGGTCGAGCGGATTGGCGGTCGGGTCGGGAATGATGTTTGCGACGATGCCGGGTATTCCCTGCAGCGAATCCCTCCACAGATGGAGCGCCGCTTCCTCGCGTCGGCGGATGCCGGCATGGTCGCGCTTTTCCCAGGCTTCGAGCGCCGCCATCGTGCCGGCGATGCTTTCCTTGCCGACCTTCATGGCGCGGGCGACGCCACGGTTTTGCAGATAGGCGGCGCGGACGAGATCCTTGCGGCCGGCGACGATGCCGCTGGTCGGCCCCGAAAGGAATTTGTGGCCGCTGTAGACGACGATGTCGGCGCCGCGCGCCAGGAAGCTGCGCAGGTCATATTCGGAAGCCGCATCGACGATCACCGGCACGCCCCTGGCGTGGCAGATATCGCAGAATTCCTCGAGGGAAAGCATGCCGTATTGCACGGTGTGGTGCGCCACGACGTAGAGCGCCGCCGCCGTGCGCTCGTTGATAGCCTCGCGCACATGATAATCCTGCGTGACGCTGACCGTGCCGGCCGGAATGACCTTGGCGCCGGCGACGCGGATCGACTGGTCGATCGGTGCGCCGTAATTGACGATATGGCCGAGCTGGATGACGACTTCGGACTTCAGCCCTTCGGTATCGTCGGGCAGCCGTTCGATCGCCAGCAAATTGGTGCCGGTCATCGCCCCGGCGATCGCCATTGTGATGCCTGAGGCGCAGCAGGCGGTGATGAAGCCGGCCTCGCCGCCGGTGAGGCGGGCGGTGATCACGCTTGCGGCGCGCTGCAGATCGTCCATCTCCACCCATTGCGAGGCGATCTCGGCCATGGCGCTGATCGCCTCGGGAACGATGATCGAGGCGCCGAGCGTCGTCATCGTGCCGGAGACGTTGATGATCGGCCGCAGTCCCAGCCGTTCACGGATCGTGGTGTTGGAGCCGGTGTCGGAATAGGTTTTCATGTTCAGCAATCCCTTGACGGTCAGGCGGCGATCTCGACGACCGCTTCGATTTCGACGGTGATGTTTCCAGGCAGCGAGCCGACCCCGATCGCCGAGCGGGCATGGCCGCCGATCTTGTCGAAGACGCTGGCGAACAGGTCCGAGCAGCCATTGACCACTTTCGGGTGGTCGCTGAAGGTCGGCGTCGCATTGACGAAGCCGAGCAATTTGACGACGCGCACGATGCGGCCGAGATCGCCGGCGGCGGCGTGCATGACGGCGAGCAGGTTGAGGCCGGTGAGGCGGGCATGCTCATAGGCCTGCTCGACGGTGACGTCCTCGCCGACCTTGCCGGTGCACAGCGTGCCGTCGGCGCGCAGCGGCCCTTGACCCGAAAGAAAGATCAGCCGGCCGCTTTCCGCATGGGTGACGAAATTGGCGATCGGCGTCGGCGGCTCGGGCAGCGTTAGGCCGAGCTCGGCGAGCCGGATGTAAGGCGTCATGGAAGAATTCTCCTTGGGCCGGCCTGTTGTTTTACGCAATTCCCAAGGGAAAGCGCTTCGCGCTTTTCCCGGGAAAACCGCTTACACTTTTCCTGGAATTGCTTTGGGCCGCCCATGTCAGAAATGCGAGGCGCGGAACCGCGCCAGGAAAGAGCGCAGGCGCTCATTGGTGGTCTCTTCGGCAAGGATCTCCTTCGGCGGGCCAACAGCGCTGACACCGCCATCGGCCATGAAGACAATGCGGCTCGAAGCGTCGCGGGCAAAGGCCATCTCGTGCGTGACCATCACCATTGTCATGCCGTCTTCGGCCAGGCTGCGCACCACGGCCAGCACCTCGCCGACCAATTCGGGATCGAGCGCGGAGGTGATCTCGTCGAGCAGCAGGATCTTCGGCTCCATGGCGACTGCCCGCGCTATGCCGACGCGCTGCTGCTGGCCCCCGGAGAGTTCCGCCGGCAGGCTGTCGGCCTTGTGGGCGAGGCCGACGCGGCTCAGCCAATGCTCGGCGATCTGGCGCGCCTCGGCCTTGCTCTTGCCGCGCACCTTGGTGAGGCCGAGCATGATGTTGCCGGCGGCGGTGAGGTGCGGAAACAGGTTGAAGCTCTGGAACACCATGCCGGTTTCGGCGCGCATATTGGCAAGGTCGCGCTCGCTGCGCTTGGCAAGGTCGCGCTCGCTGCGCCGCTGGCGCGCGCCGGCCTCACGAAAACCGACCTCCTTGCCGTCGATGCGGATCGAGCCTGAGTCGTAGCTTTCGAGAAAGTTGACGCAGCGCAGCAGGGTGGTTTTGCCGCTGCCGGAAGGGCCGATGACGGTGACCACCTCGCCCCTGTCCACCTTGAGGCTGACCGAGCGAAGCACCTCGACCGAACCAAAGGCTTTCGAGACCCCGGCAATGTCGAGAAGGGCAGCATTGTCGTTCGAGCTTGTGGCCATCGTGCTAGTCCCGGATGAAGGCAAAGCGCCGTTCCAGCCGCCGGCTGGCGTAGGAAAGCGCATAGTTGACGGCGAAATAGATCAAGGCGCCGAGGATGTAGAGCGGCATCGCCTCATAGGTGCGGCCGATGACCTGGTTGATCGCCTGCATCAGGTCGGTGATGCCGAGCAGCGAGACCAGGGCGCTGCCCTTGACCGCATCGGTGACGCCGTTGATCCAGGGCGGCAGGAAGCGCCGGAAGGCCTGCGGAAAGATGACGTAGGTGAGCCGCTGGCGAAAAGTCAGCCCAATCGCCATCGCCGCCTCGGACTGCCCTTTGGGAATGGAGCCGACGGCGCCGCGGAGATACTCAATGACCTGCGCGGTCTTGAACAAGGTGAGCGCCAACACCGCCGCCGAGAAGGATTGCAGATGCAGGCCGATGGCCGGCAGGCCGTAATAGACGAAGAACATCAGCACCAGGATCGGGATGCCGCGGATGGTGTCGGAGAAGATGCGCACGGCCCAGCGCACCGGCGCCGGGCCGTAGACCAGGCCGACGCCGAGCGCGACGCCGGCAATCAGCGACAGCACCACGACCAGCAGCGAGACCCACAAGGTGATGGCGAAGCCCTGGGCGAGGAACGGTACGGCGTAGAGGATCTGGCTCAGCATGTCAGCGCGCAGCCCTGAACCGGCGTTCGACCAGCCGCAGCCCGAAGAGCAGGGTGTAACCGGTCACCAGGTACATCGCCGTCGTCACCAGATAGACCTCGACAATGCGGAAGGTGTTGAAGTTGATCCACTGGGCGCCGAAGGTAAGCTCGGGCACCGAGATGACCGATGCGATGGACGTGTCCTTGAACAGCGAGATGAAGGTGTTGGACAGCGCCGGCAGCGTGATGCGCAGCATGGTCGGCAGGCGCACATGAACCAGCCGCTGCCAGGGCGTCAGGCCGATGGCTTTGCCGGCATCGAGCTGGCCGCGCGGCACGGCTTCCAGGCCGGAGCGGAACACCTCGACCAGATAGGCGCCGCTATAGACCGACAGCGTCAGCACGAACGAGGTCGGCGCGTCGTAGGCGACGTCGATCACCGTCGGCAGGCCGTAGAAGACAAGATAGACGAGCAGGATCAGCGGCACGTTGCGGATGAATTCGACGTAAGCCGCAATGATGGCGCGCACCACGCGTCCGGCCGAGACATACCAGACCGCCAGCACCAGGCCGATGACGACGCCGATGGCAATCGAAATCACGGCAAGCTCGAGGCTGAGCAGAAGGCCGCCCCACAGCTTGTCGAAATGGCGCCAGATCAGGTTGAAGTTGAGCGTATAGCCCATGCGTCTCCCGCAATAACCAAGGGGATGCGAACTAGAAGGCGGAAGGGCTAACCCTTCCGCCAGCACTTGTCAGACAACCGGGAAACCGGGATGGCGGGCCGGCGGCTCTTGGCCGAAATAGTCCTTGAAGGCGGCGTCGTAGAGTGCGGTCTCATGGCCGAACATGGCGATGGTGAAGGTCTGGTTGACGAAGGTCAGCCAGTCCAGGTCGCCCTGCCTGACCGCCGCGCCGTAGAGCATCGAGTACCAGCTCTTGCCGGCATCGAAATATTTGTCGGGGTTGCGCGAGGCCAGCCAGCGCACGGTTGAAAGATCGACAGCGGCGGCATCGGCGCGTTTCGATTCCAGTGCCTGCAGCACATTGGCCTGGGTGTCGATCTGCAGCACCTGCGCCTCCGGCAGGGCGTAATGGACCGAGCTTTCGGCATCGACATTCTGCAGGATCGAGATGCGCGTCGCCGAACCACCGGCGAGCAGCTTGTCGAAGGTCTTGTTTTCCGCCGTCGGCAGCGTCAGCAGGGCGACGCCCTCGACATAGTATGGCCTGGAGAAGTGGATCAGCTGCGAGCGCTGCGCGGTCATGGTCATGAACTGGATGGTAATGTCGACCTTGTTGGTGGTGACATTGGGGATGCGCTGCGCCGGATCCTGCATGACGAACTCGACCTTGCTCGGATCGTCGAACAGACCCTTGGCCAGGATGCGTCCCATGGTGATGTCCATGCCGACCAGCTCGCCGGCATCGTTTTCGAAATGCCATGGCGCGTTGGTGCTGCCGGTGCCGACGATCAGCTTTCCGCGGTCAAGCGCGGTGCGCAGAACGCTGTCGGATGCGGCTTGTGCCGCCGCCTTTTCGGCGCTGACAGCGGTCATCACGCCCGCCGTTGCAAGCCCGGCCATGCCTAGTTTCAGAAAATCTCGCTTGGATGCGTCGTTCACTGCGACCTCCTGTTGTTTGAGTTCCCCTTACAGACACACGTGTCGCCGACCTGATTGTCTCTTACAATAGACACATGTATCCTATACAAGACAGATACTAACATCAGGAATCAGTTATGCAAGACAGCAATGGACTCACGGATCGGGCGGAGCTTGGTCCAGCCGGGAGCCCGACGCCCGACAAGACCTCCGGCTCGCGCGAGAAGGGCCTCAACCGGGTGCTGGAGATCCTGGACTTCCTGCATGTTACGCAGCGCGCCATCGGCATTGGCGATCTCGCCAAGGGGGTGAATGCGCCGCGCTCCACCACCTATACGCTGGTGCGTTCGCTGGTCGATGCGGGTCTCCTGGAGATGGAGGGCGACGGCAACCGGGTCTATTTCGGCAAGAAGCTCTACCTCTATGGAATGGACTATGTCAGGGGCAACGACCTGCTTAGGCGGGGCCGGCAGGAGGTCGACAATCTGTCGCGCGAGACCGGCGAGACCTCCGAATTGTGCATGCTGCAAAGCGGGCGCTATACCATCGTCCATTCCAGCCCCGGCACCAGGCCGTTCCGCATCAGCTCGGCCACCGGCCTGCAGATCCCGCTGCCATGGACGGCATCGGGGCGGCTGCTTCTGGCCGGATTGGAAAGGGCCGCCATCCAGGACATGGTCTCGGAAGACGACCTTTTGCTGCCCGACGGCCGCAGGCTGCAGTTCGACGACTTCGTTGCCGATATCGCGACGGCCAGAACGACCGGCTATTGCATCACTTCGGGGCTGGTCGACGCCTACACCAAATGCCTGGCCGCCCCTGTCTTCGCGGCCGCCGGCAAGGTCGAGGCGACGATGTGCCTGGTGGTGCCGATCGACACTTCAGCGGAGAAGACCGACGAATTGCTGACGTTGCTGCGCCATCGCGCGGCGCGGCTGTCGATAGCGGGGTGAGCAGTTAGGCCCCGAGGCCGTCGGCTAAGCGATGATGTCCGGAATGATCTTGTCTTCCAGCGCCATCAGCCGGTCCTTGAGGAAAAGCTTCTTCTTCTTCATGCGCTGGATCTGCAAGGGGTCGCAGCCCATGGCGATCATCGCATTGATGGCCGCGTCGAAATCGGCATGCTCCTGCTTCAGGCGGGAAAATTCGAGGCGGACATCGGCCTTTTCCTGGTCGGACATTCTCTACCGTCTGCATGTCTGCGGCGCCCGGCAATGGGCATGATTGGGCGGGGGCGGCATCAATTGCCGCCGGCGCGCAGCCAATATCACATATCACATTGTCGTGGAATGCTACCACGCAGCATTCGACATCGCAGCCGGATGGTGGCAGACTGTCATGGTGCCGTCACAGATGCGACCTGCGGTGGACGTGCCTTTGACGGCTGCAATCGAGGAAACCATGAAAGGGAGAACCAATCATGTCTCTTGCATCCCATCTTGATGAGTTGCAGCGGAAACACGGTGATATCGAACGCGAGATCGACGATGCGATGAACCATCCATCGGTCGACGACCTCGAAATCGTGAATCTGAAGCGACGCAAGCTGGCACTCAAGGACGAGATTGAAAAACTGAAGGCGAAACCGACGAGACACTGACGCCCTTCCAGGATTAGACGCGCCGCCTTGGCGCGTGACTATCGCTCCGGTGGCGACATGCCGCCGGAGGCCTGTGTTTGCTACTGATTCCGATACTGTTGGCCGGCGAAACCCGTCTGTGGGGTCGCCGCGCTGCTGCGATTTGGCGGCTCTGCTTGTCTGTCGCCATTGACAAGCCATCTTTGCTCCTCCACCTCATGCCCGAACCTCAGCGCTATGTGCTGATAGCTGTTTGAGCGTGCGTCGACGTGGACGTATGTCGCTCGGGTGATCAAGAGGCTGCCGGCATGACCGGGTATTTTTCCTCCCCCTTTGCGCGCCGGACATCGGTCGGCGTCGATGTCGGCGGCGTGGTCGTCGGCGGCGGCGCGCCGGTCGTCGTGCAGTCGATGACCAACACCGACACGGCCGATATCGACCAGACCGTCGCGCAGGTTGCGGCTTTGCATCGCGCCGGCTCCGAGATCGTGCGCATCACCGTCGATCGTGACGAGAGCGCTGCCGCCGTGCCGCGCATCCGCGAACGGCTCGAGCGGCTCGGCATCAATGTGCCGCTGGTCGGCGACTTCCACTATATCGGCCACAAGCTGCTGGCCGACCATCCGGACTGCGCCGAGGCGCTGGCCAAATACCGCATCAATCCCGGCAATGTCGGCTTCAAGGACAAGAGGGACCGCCAGTTCGCGGCGATCGTCGAAATGGCGATCAGGCATGACAAGCCGGTGCGCATCGGCGTCAATTGGGGGTCGCTCGATCAGGAGTTGCTCACCCGGCTGATGGACGAGAACCAGCGCCAAGGCTTCCCGCTGACGGCGCAGGAAGTAACCCGCGAGGCGATCGTGCAGTCGGCGATCCTGTCGGCCGAAATGGCTGAAGAGATAGGCCTCGCCCGCGAAAAGATCATCCTGTCGGCCAAGGTCAGCGGCGTGCAGGATTTGATCGCCGTCTACACCGAGCTTGCCACGCGTTCCAACCATGCGCTGCATCTCGGCCTCACCGAAGCCGGCATGGGCTCCAAGGGCATCGTCGCCTCGTCGGCGGCCATGGGCATCCTCTTGCAGCAAGGCATTGGCGACACCATCCGCATCTCGCTGACGCCGGAGCCGAATGGCGATCGCACTCGCGAGGTGCAGGTCTCGCAGGAACTGCTGCAGACCATGGGCTTCCGTCAGTTCGTGCCGATCGTCGCCGCTTGCCCCGGCTGCGGCCGCACGACATCCACCGTGTTCCAGGAACTCGCCCAGAACATCCAGGCCGATTTGCGCAAGAACATGCCGGTCTGGCGGGAGAAATATCCCGGCGTCGAGAACCTCAAGGTCGCGGTGATGGGCTGCATCGTCAACGGCCCCGGCGAATCCAAGCACGCCGATATCGGCATCTCGCTGCCCGGCACCGGCGAGACGCCGACCGCGCCCGTCTTCGTCGATGGCAAGAAGTCGGCGACGCTGCGCGGTCCGTCGATCGCCGCCGATTTCGAAAAAATGGTTGCCGACTATATCGAGCAGCGGTTTGGCCAGCACGGCAAGGCTGCGGCCGAATAAGCCATGCGGGGGCTGCTCAAAGCCGGTGTGATCCTGCTCTGCGGGCTGGGTGCCGGACAGGCGCTCGCCGATCCACCGCAATCGCGCTCGGCGGCGAAACGATTGATCGGCCGTGTCTGTGACCTGATCGAGACGCATGCCGAGCGGAACGGTCTGCCGAAGGATTACTTCGCCCGGCTGATCTGGAAGGAAAGCCGCTTCGACCCCAATGCGGTGAGCCCTGTCGGTGCCGAAGGCATCGCCCAGTTCATGCCGGGCACCGCCAAGATGCGCGGGCTGGCCGATCCTTTCGACATCGACCAGGCGATCCCGGCTTCGGCGAAATATCTCGCCGAAATGAAGACCGGCTTCGGCAATCTCGGCCTGGCGGCGGCTGCCTACAATGCCGGCGAGAGCCGCGTTTCGCGCTGGCTGGATTCCGGCGGTTTCCTGCCGATGGAGACCGAGAGCTACGTCTTCGACATCATGGGCGAACCAGCCGACAAGTTCTCCGACGGCGCCTACGCCGGAACGATCGAGCCGCTCGACGCGAAAACCAGCTTTGCCGTCGCCTGCCGCAAGCTGCCGGTGATCATGTCGAGAACCGTGGCCATGGCGTCGATCAATGTGAAGCCATGGGGCGTCCAGGTGGCCGGCAATTTCCGCAGGGGAGCTGCGATCAATCAGTGGCTGCGGGTCAGGAGCCGGTTTCCGGCGCTGCTTTCCGGTCGTGACCCGGTGGTCAGCCGGGTGCGCACGCCGATCGGCCGACGCGGCATCTACGCCGTCAGGATCGGTGTCGACGACCGTGCCGCCGCCAACGTCATCTGCCAGAAACTGCAAAGCGTCGGCGGCGCCTGTATCGTCGTGCGCAACCGATAGGGGGCGACATGACGGCCAAAATCGTCCTGCTTAATGGCGTCGGCAGCGCCGGCAAAAGCTCGATCGCCAGGGCGCTGCAAACAATCGCCACCGAGCCCTTCCTGCATGTCCAGATGGATGCTTTCATCGACATGCTGCCGCCGGCGCTGCAGGATCATGCCGACGGGTTTTCCTTTGAGACCGTGCTGGAAGACGGCAAGCCGTCGGTGGTGATCAGGAGCGGGCCGGTCGGCGCGCGAGCCATGCGCGGCATGCGCCATGCCATCGCCGCCATGGCCGGGCAAGGCAACAATCTCATTGTCGACGACGTGATCTTCAATGACGAGATAGCGGAGCACCGCATGCTGCTGTCGGGTTTCGACCTGCATCTGGTCGGCGTCATGGCGCCGCTGGAGGTGCTGGGAGCGCGCGAGGCCGCGCGCGCCGACAGGCTGCCTGGCCTGGCGCGCTGGCAATATGGACGCGTCCACAACGGCATAGACTACGACCTCGAAGTCGACACCAGCCGGCTGACGCCGCTTGAATGCGCCCGTCGCATCCAGGAAAGATTCCGACTATAGTGGCCGGTGTTCTTTTGTTGCAATCATAGCTCTTCCAATCGCCCGAAAGCGATAGTCACCCGTCATGTGCAGGGTCGTGGCGATTAAATATTAATGAGCCCTGCTGTAGCAAAAGAGGTCGATATCTCGACGAGAGCTTTTGCGATCGTCAAAAAGGCGGGGCATGGGGGCGGTGGCAAATTTCCTTAGACGCGTTGTAAGTGAACTTGAAACGCCGCGCGCCAAACGGCCGTTCGGTTCTGGCTGGCTGTCCGGCTCGATTGGCTTGCTTGCCGGGGTCACCGCCCTGCTGATGGTCATCGTGCTGCGCTACCCGTCGCTTACATCGATGCCGGATCTGGCCCCCATCCACCAGATGCTGTTCTTCAAGCCGGTGCTCTATTTCGTCCTCATCTCCGGCTATATCCTGGCGATCCTCAGCATGACGCTGCGCAGGCAAAAGACGCTCGGCGCGGCAGCGATGTTCACTGTGCTGCTGGCGTCGCTGGTCGGCATGCTTCCGGTGCGCCATCAACTGCACATCGAAGGGGTGTTCTTCGGGCTTGATTTCTTCATCCTGAACGCCCTGTTCATGGGTGTGCTGTTCGTTCCGCTCGAACGTCTTTTCGCGCGCAACAAGGATCAGACCGTGTTCCGCGACGAATGGCGCGAGGACCTGTTCTACTATCTGGTCTCATCGCTGCTGGTGCAGATTTTGACCTACCTGACCTTGGCGCCGTCCAACTTCGTCAATGCGCAGGGCGCCCTTGGTTCGGTGCGCGCCTGGGTCCACGACTTGCCGTGGCTGGTGCAACTGCTGGCGGTAATGTTCCTGACCGACCTTGCCCAGTATTGGGTGCATCGGGCCTTTCATCGCATTCCCTGGCTGTGGAAGTTCCATGCCGTGCACCATTCCGCCAAGTCGATGGACTGGATTGCCGGTGCGCGCATGCATTTCCTGGAAATCATCGTGCTGCGCAGCCTGACGGCCACCCCGATGTTCGTGCTGGGGTTCGATGAATCGGCTATCCAGACGTATATATTGATCGTCTACGTCTATTCGTCTTTCATCCATTCCAACATCGGAACCAGTTTCGGTCCAGTCGAAAAGGTGCTGGTGTCGCCGCGTTACCACCACTGGCATCACGGCCTCGAGAAAGAAGCGATCGACGTAAACTTCGCCATCCATTTCCCGCTGCTCGACCGGCTGTTCGGTACCCACCATATGCCCGAAGGGCGCTGGCCGAACGGCTACGGCATTCACGGACATCCCGTTCCGAACGGATACTGGCAGCAATTCCTCTATCCCTTCCGGCGCGGCTAGACTGGAGTCCTTCGCGAAGCGCGCGTGTCACCGCGCCTGGCGAGGTTAGCCCAATCCATGACAAGCGACAGAGCCCCGAGATGCGTGACGGCTACGTAATCTGCGGCACGCCGAGAACCGGAAGCACCTTGCTGTGCGGCCTTCTGGCCTCGACGAAAACAGCCGGCGATCCGCACTCGTTCTACCGGCGGCAGGACAAGGCGGAATGGGCCGAAGAGTGGAAATTGCCGCATCCCGAGACGATGAGCGCGCATGATTTCGACCTCGCCTATCTCGGTGCGGCAATCAGCGCGGGAAGGGGCGGAACGGGCGTCTTCGGCTTGCGCCTGATGCGGGAAAACCTGGATGAACTCTCGGCAATCCTCGACCGGATCTACCCAGACCTGCCATCGGACAAAGCACGCTTTGAAAAGGCCTTCGGGCGGGTCCTCTACATCCATCTTTCGCGCGAAAACAAGCTGGCGCAGGCGGTGTCGCTGATCAAGGCCGAGCAGACCGGGCTTTGGCACATCGCGCCCGACGGAACCGAGATCGAACGAGTCGCACCGCCGCAGGAACCCCGCTACGATTTCAAGCGGATCCAGCGCGAGCTTGCCGAACTCGAAGCCTATGACGCGGGCTGGAACGTCTGGTTCGCGGAGCAGGGGATCGTCCCGCTGCGCATCGGCTATGAGCGCCTGTCAGGCGATCCGGCAGCGGCATTGGCATCCATCTGCAAGGCCCTGGGCGTTCCGGCGCCGAATGCCGCCGACGTAAAGCCGGGCGTCGCCAAGCTCTCGGACGAGATTAGTCTGGACTGGATGCGCCGCTATCGTCTGGACGCGGCGATTTGATCAAGCCCTCTTTACCGCGACCGTTTCGCTGAGCCATGTGCCGATCTTGCTGCCGAGGCGGTCGGGCGACACCGGCTTAGGCAGATAGTCGTCCATTCCGGACTCGATACATTTGTCGCGGTCGCCCTTCAGTGCGTGCGCGGTGACGCCGATGATTGGTGTGTGATTGCCACTCGCTGCCTCCGCCGCCCGGATGGCGCGGGTCGCCTCGTAGCCGTTCATCTCCGGCATGGAGACGTCCATGAGGATCAGCTTCGGCCGCAGCGCCCGGTACATCTCGACGGCCGTGCGGCCATTGCTGGCGATGCGGTAGCTGAGGCCAAGCCCATTGAGGATTTGGCCGAACACCAGCTGGTTCACGTCATTGTCCTCGGCGATCAGAATATCGATCGGGCCGTTTGGCGTGGCGATCGATTCAGGCACTGTGGCCGCCGGAATTGCCGGGCCGCGAATGACGGTGAAGGCGGGTGGCGTCACGGGTGCCGCCTGCGGAACGACAGGCTCGCGAACGAACTGGGCCTTGCCGATCTGGGCCCGCGCTTTCTGGATGGCCGAGATGACGGTGCCGAGCAGGATGGCCGAGCGCGCCGGCTTGGTGAGATGCGCGGCGATGCCGAAATCGATGACCATCTTGCCGAAATCGACCTGGTCGACGGAGGTCAGCAGCACCACCGGGATGGCGGAGAGACGGCTGTCGGCGGAAATCGCCTTGGCGACATCGGCGCCGTTCATGCCGGGCATCTGGTAGTCGAGGATGATGCAGTCGACCGCAGCACCGAGTTGGCTGGCCCGGTCTAGAAAGGCGAGGCCGACGGCGCCGCTTTCGGCGGCCGCGCAGTCGAAGCTCCAGCTTCTGAGCTGCTCCAGCAAGATCTCGCGGTTGACCGGGTTGTCGTCGATGACCAGCACGCGGGCGCCGGTGACATCGACCGGCACGATCTCGTTGCGCGTGTCCTGCTGATGCGCCGGCAGCGGCACGGCGAACCAGAACACCGAGCCGCGGCCGATCTCGCTTTCGACGCCGATCTTGCCGCCCATCAGGTCGATGAGGCGGGCGGCGATGGCAAGGCCGAGGCCGGTGCCTTCATGGCGGCGCGTCGACGAGCCGTCGACCTGCGCGAATTTCTCGAACACGTTCTCGAGCTTCTCGGCAGGAATGCCGATGCCTGTGTCCTCGACGCGGACCTTGAGCTGGACGATGCCGTCGACCACCTCGCCGCCGACATCGATCAGCACATGGCCCTTCTCGGTGAACTTCACCGCATTGCCGAGCAGATTGGTGACGATCTGACGAAACCGTCCGGCATCGCCGACGACATGGGCAGGCAGGCGCGGGTCGACACGCACGATCAGCTCGAGGTTCTTTTCGGCGACGCGCGCCGACACCAGTGTGGCCACGTCCTCGACCGCTTCGGCAAGCCGGAAGGGTGCAGGATCGAGCGTCAGCTGACCGGCATTGATCTTGGAGAAATCGAGGATGTCGTTGATGATGGTGAGCAGCGCATTGCCGGACTTGACGATGACTTCGGTGAAGGTCTTCTGGCGCGCGTTAAGCTCGGTCTTGGCGAGCAGTTCGGCCATGCCCAGCACGCCATTCATCGGCGTGCGGATCTCATGGCTCATATTGGCCAGGAATTCCGATTTGGCGCGGTCGGCCGCTTCGGCCTTGAACAAGGATGCGGCGGATTCGGTGAAGGCGCGGCGGATCGCCTTTTCCATCGGCCGGAAGATCCAGAGGGCAACGATGGCAAGAACCGCGAACAGAAGGCCGCTTGCCCACAACAGCAGCCTGTCGCTGGAGGCGTCGGCCAGATGGCGTTCGCCATCCATGGCGGTACGCACACGCACCAGCATCGGCTGGACGAACAGGTCGTTCTGGTTGAGGATTTCGCGCGAACTCCATTCGTCGGTCTGTTGCGCCGCCGACATCAGGTTGAAGTTGCGCACGATGTCGCGCGACGACCAGAACAGGTCGCCGTTGACGGCGGCCGACGAGAGTTCGTCCAGCGTTTTGGCCGATAGGCTCGGCTTGATCGCGGCCAACTCCGCGGACAGTGTTTCGATCTCGCTGGTCAGGCGTTGCGAATGGCCGCGCGCGGCGGCGGCAAGGCCGTCACGGGTTTCGGTGCGCCAGGTCGTGCTGGCGGTTTCGGCAAAGCTGGAGGCGTTGCGCAGGTCGCGGGTGAAGACGACGAGATTGCTGCTCAGCGCGTCGATGTCGTGGCGGAAGGAATTGACGCGATTGAGCGCAAACATCACCGCGGTGGAAGCCAGCGCAAAGATGAGCAATCCCGAGATGTAGCGGATCCGGATCGAGCGGATGAAGAAAGAATATTCCGGCATGCGCAACCCCAACACATACGCATCATTTTAACGGTCGGGATTACGCTTGATTTACATTAAAATTCCGTTCGCGCCTGGCGGGCCGTCAAGATCCTGGCTGCACGTGCCCGGAGTTGGCGCCATAGAGGGTGGCATCGCATTCGCGCATCATGCGCAGTGCTTCTTCCTCGGTCAGGCCGAACTTGCGCATCATGCTCCGGATTTCGGGGCCTACAGCTATCTCCACCGGTCTTGCCGCCTGGCGGGTCTTCCTGGCCTTTTTCTTGGACATCAGTACGTTTCCCGTCTTGACCGACACATGTTTCGCATCAGCCCTGGCCCGGCCTCACCGTGCTGCGCCAGACCATGGGCGCATGGCAGATCAGGCGGCTGCCAGCCTCCTCCCGCGCGCCGGTCGCGAGCCGCACGGCGCGCCTGGCGATCTCCTCGATCGGCGGCGAGAACGTCGTCAGCCGGTAAGAGGCCCAGTCGGCCTGTTCAATGTCGTCAAAGCCGATGACGCAGAGATCGCGGGGTACGTTGATGCCGAACTCGTGGCGGGCCGCATCGAGAAAGCCGCACGCAATCAGGTCGGTCACGCAGAACGCCGCATCCGGCCGCTGCCGGCCAGAAAAGAGCCGCCTGGCGCCATCGGCTCCGGTGGCATAGCCGGTGCGGCCCTCGCGCCACACGGTCACCTCCAGCCCTTCCTCCTGCGCCGCGGTAAGGAAGGCGGTTTCGCGGGAGAGCAGGCTGGGCGTGCCGGCAGCCGAGGTCACCAAAGCGGGGCGGGTACAGCCGGCCCGGATGAAGGCATGCAGCGCTGCCTCTGCGGCTGCAGCGTTGTCGACACCGATATTGTGCGGGCCGTCGAAGCGGTCATCGCGATTGATCAGCACCAGCCGCTGGCCGTTCTCAAGACAGGTGCGGATCAGCAACTGCGGCGGCGAGCCGGACAGAACGATGCTCGCATCGGCGCGATAGTTCAGCGTGTTGCGCAGCGCCTGGTCGACATGGTGGCTGGGGCCGGAGGTGTTGAACACCATGGCCATTTTGCCGGCGTCCCGCAGATGTTGGGTCAGCGCCTTCTGCAGGCGGGCATGATAGGGCGTGTCGCCATCGGCAACGATGAGGCAGACAATGCCGGTCGAGGCCCGCATCAGGCCGCGAGCCAGATGGTTGACGTGATAGCCGAGTTGCTCGGCCGCCAGCATCACTCGCTCGCGGGTTTCCCCGGAAACGGAAGCGCCGGGCGTGAAGGTACGTGACACCGCCGAACGTGAAACCCCGGCGAGGTCGGCAACCTGCTGGGCGCTGGAAAAACCGGTGCGGATTCTCGGAACCGTCAAGCCAACGCTCTCGCTGCTGTTTTCGTGATTCTTTGCACGCCCGTGCAATGTAATGCAACTCTTCTGCCATTGCCACCCACCGCACTTGACAGGCATGGCCGAATGCAACAGCTTTGCACAGCCGTGCAATACAAGCCGGCTCAAGAGTGGCATCGGAGGAATACCCTGTCCATTTCGCCGAAGACGGCATTGAGGGCGCGATTGTCCGGACCGGCTGCATGAGCAGGGCGGCGGCGCATCCGAAGGCGGACCGGCTGTCCAAGGCCGAGATGGACAGGCGTGCCGAGGTCTGCCGGAAACTGCTTGTCACGGCCGGGCAACTGGCGATGGAAGGCTATGCCCGGCAGGGCGCCGTCCAGCCGGTGGCGATGAAAGGCCCGCAGGATTTTCTCACTGAAACCGACGGTAAGGTCGAGGAGCACATCCGCGCCACGCTGGCAGAGGCTTTTCCGCAGGACGGGTTTTTGGGCGAGGAAGGCGGCGGCATCGGCTCTGCCCGCATGTGGGTCGTCGACCCGATCGACGGCACCGCCAATTTCATGCGCGGTATTCCGCATTTCTGCATTTCGATAGCTTTCGTCGAGGACGGCCGCAGCGAGATCGGCGGCATTGCCAATCCGGCCGTCGGCGAAACGTACTTTGCCCGTCGCGGGCAAGGCGCGACGCGCAATGGCGCGCCGATCCATGTGTCGCCGACGCAAGCGTTCGACCGCGCCTTTGTCGAGTTCGGCTGGTCGCCGAGGATTCCCAATCGCGACTATCTGGACAAGGTGAGCCTTGTCTGGGCACTCGGCGCCAATGTGCGGCGCTCCGGCTCCGGAGCGCTTGGGCTGGCCTATGTGGCCGACGGCCGCTCGGATGCCTATGCCGAGCTGCACATCAATTCGTGGGACTGCCTGGCCGGATTGCTGCTGGTGGAGGAGGCCGGCGGCCGGGTGAACCGGTTCCTCGACGGCGATGGCATGGCGAAGGGCAATCCCGTGCTTGCGGCAGCACCCGGTGTTGCGGCGACATTGTCCCAGGTGATCGGAGTGCCGCTCGACGACGGGTAGATCGTTTCCAGTGAGAAGACAGGGAGGAATATCGATGAAGACATTTGACAGTAAGCAAGGCTTGCGCGCCGCCTGGCTTGGCCTTGGCGCGGCGCTGGCCATGTTCGGATTGGCGAGTGCCGCCCAGGCGGCCGACCGCAGCCTCACAATGTATTGCGCCGTCGACGAGGCCTGGTGCCGGGCGATGGCGACCACCTACCAGAAGGAGACGGGCGTCAGCGTCGACATGACCCGCATGAGCGCCGGCGAAATCTACGCCCGCCTCCGGGCCGAGAAGGACAATCCGCAAGCCGATATCTGGTGGGGCGGCACCGGCGACCCGCATCTGCAGGCGGCGGAAGAGGGCCTCACCCAGGAATACAAGTCGCCGCAACTGGCAAACTTGCGCGACTGGGCGCTGAAGCAGGCCGACAGGTCGAAGAACCGCACGGTCGGCATTTATCTCGGTGCGCTCGGCTACGGCTATAATGAGGAAGATCTGAAGCAGCGCGGGCTGACCGCTCCGGCGTGCTGGGCCGATCTGGTCAAGCCGGAATTCCAGGGCGAGATCGAGATGGCCGACCCGAATTCATCGGGCACGGCCTGGACTATGCTTGCCACCATCGTCCAGCTGATGGGCGAGGACAAGGCATTCGACTATCTCAAGCAGCTCAACAAGAACATCGCCGAATACACCAAGGCAGGGGCCGCGCCGGCGCTCGCCGTCGGCAAGGGCGAGACGCTGATCGGCATCTCCTTCCAGCACGACGTGATCAATGCCGCGAAACAGAACCCTGCCGTGAAGGTGGTGTCGCCTTGCGAAGGCACCGGCTTCGAGATCGGTTCGATGAGCATCGTGACGGGCGCCAAGCATGCCGAAGAGGCGCAGAAATTCTACGACTGGGCGCTGAGCCCGGACGCGCAGAAGCTCGCGGCGCCGAACGGCAGCTTCCAGATCCCGTCGAACACCGCCACGCCGGTGCCGCCCGAGGCGCCGGACCTCTCGAAGATCAAGCTGATCGACTACGATTTCGCCAAATATGGCTCGTCCGCCGAACGCAAGCGGCTGTTGAAGAAGTTCACCGACGAGGTTCGCAATGGCGGCTGAGCGCGTTCTTTTGCGCTCACTCTAGCATCTCTGATCGCCGGCTGCCCTTCGCGGCAGCCGGCGCCCCATCCGTTGGCAACAGAAAGACATTGAATGGCCGCGGCCGGTTCCATGGTCAGTTCCGCTCCTGGACGCAGCGCGCTCCCCTGGGTAATGGCCGCGTGGGCGAGCTTCGTGCTCTTGCCTTGGTACAAGGTCGAAGGCGGCTTCCTTTCGTTCGACTGGCTGGCACAGCCGGCGGATGCGACGCCGGCCATCATGCTGGCGCTCGGTGGCCGGCCCTGGCTGTTGCCGCTTATCCTGCCGCTTCTGCTGGCGAGCTGGCTGGTGGCGCGCAACAACCCCAAGAGCCTGGCGGTTGCAGGCGCGGCGGGCCTGCTGTGGCTGGCCATCGAAGGCTTTTCCATCATCCATTCGGGCTGGGGATTTGGCTTGCTTACCCGGATCGCCGGCACGCCGGGACCGATGCAGCCGGGGCTTGGCTGGGGCGCGGCGCTCTATGCCGTGGCGATGCTGATGTTCATCGCCGAGGCGCTCGCTGCGCGGGGATGGTGCAAGGGCGACCGTTTCGTCGTCGGCTCGCTCTCAATCGTGATTGCTTCGCTGATCCTGTTCGTCGCCTATCCGCTGCTGTCGATCCTCACCTCGGCCATCAAGGACAATGACGGCAATGTCGTGCCGGCGCTGTTCTTCGATAAGATCTTTAGCGCCAATATATGGAGCCTGCGCTGCCTCTATGGCGAGGGCTCCTGCGGCGTGGCGTGGAACACGGTGGCGATCGCAGTCCTCGTCGGCTTTTTCTGCACGGCGCTCGGCCTAGCGCTGGCGCTGATCGCGCTACGCACCAAGCTGCCGGCCAAATGGTTGCTGCGCGGCCTGTCCATCCTGCCGATCATCACGCCGCCCTTCGTCATCGGCCTGGCGCTGATCCTGCTGTTCGGCCGCGCCGGCATCGTCACCAACCTCATGTCGGTGCATCTCGGCATTCCGCGCAGCCGCTGGATCTATGGCATGGCCGGCATCACCATCGCGCAGGTGCTGGCCTTCACGCCGATCGCCTTCCTGGTTTTGGTCGGCGTGCTGCAAGGGGTCAGCCCGAGCATGGAGGAGGCGTCGCAGACCTTGCGCGCCAGCCGCTGGCGGACGTTTCGCGCCGTCACCTGGCCGTTGATCCGGCCGGGCCTGGCCAGCGCCTTCCTGATCTCGTTCATCGAGAGCATGGCCGATTTCGCCAATCCGCTGGTGCTGGGAGGCAATTTCAACGTGCTGTCGACCGATATATTCTTCGCGGTGGTTGGCGCGGCGCACGACCAGGGCCGCGCGGCGGTGCTGGCGATCGTGCTGTTGATGTTCACGCTGGCAGCCTTCGTCATCCAGCGCCGCTGGATCGGCAGCCGCAGCTACGTCACCGTTGCAGGCAAGGGCGATGGCGGCGTACCGGCGACGCTGCCCAAGGCCTTGCGGATCGGCTGCTACGCCACCGTCGTTCCGTGGCTGGTTCTGACCATCGTGGTCTACGGCATCATCCTGGGCGGCGGTTTCGTGCAATCGATCGGGCGCGACAACACGCCGACGCTCCAATATTTCCTCACCGCCTTTTCGATCGAGAAAGGCGTCAATGGCTGGTTTTTCAGCGGCTCGGCCTGGCCGTCGCTGCTGATGACCATCGGCCTGGCGCTGGTGGCGATGCCGTTCACCGCGGCGCTCGGCATCCTGACGGCCTATCTGCTCGACCGGCAGCGTTTCGCCGGGCGTACCATGTTCGAGTTCCTGGCCATGATGAGTTTCGCCATTCCCGGCACGGTGATCGGCGTCAGCTATATCCTTGCCTTCAACGTGCCGCCGGTGCAGTTGACCGGCACCGGGCTGATCATCGTCATCTCCTTCATCTTCCGCAACATGCCGGTGGCGATCCGTGCCGGGCTTGCCAATCTCGGACAGATCGACAAGAGCCTGGACGAGGCATCGCTGACGCTTGGGGCGCGGTCTTTTGCTACCTTGCGGCGGGTGATCCTGCCGATCCTGAAGCCGGCGATCGTGACCGCGATGATCTACAGTTTCGTGCGCGCGGTGACGGCGGTCAGCGCCGTCATCTTCCTGGCGAGCGGCCGGTTCAATCTCGCCACGGTCTACATTGTCGGGCGCGCAGATGTCGGCGAATACGGCATCGCGATTGTCTATTCGGCGGTGATGATCGTTGTCATGATGGTCATCCTCATCGGCATCCAGCTGCTGGTCGGCGAACGCCGGCTCGGCCGGCGCCGTGCGGGTCCGGAAGCCGTCGTGGCGGCAATCTGATGGGGAGAAGCGGCGTGGATCAGACGGCGAAGAATGCTGCCCCGGTTGTCACGGACAGGCCGGCCGTGCGGTTCGAGGGCGTCACCAAGAAATACGGCGCGGTGATCGCCGTCGACAATGTCAGCTTCGACATCGCGCCGGCCAGCCTGGTGACGCTGCTCGGGCCCTCGGGTTGCGGCAAGACGACGACGCTGCGGCTGATCGCCGGACTGGAACAGACCAGCACCGGGCGCATCCTGATCGACGACAAGGACGTCACCTTGCTGTCCGCCGCTGAGCGCGATGTCTCCATGGTGTTCCAGTCCTATGCGCTGTTTCCGCATATGAACGTGATGGAGAATGTTAGCTACGGCCTGCGGGCGATGGGGCTTGGCAAGGCGCAGGCAGCCGAGCGCGCCGCCGAAAAGCTGTCGCTTGTCGGCCTGTCCGGCTACGAGAAGCGCCAGCCGAGCGAATTGTCCGGCGGCCAGCAGCAGCGCGTCGCGGTGGCGCGCGCTATCGTGCTGGAGCCGAAGGTGCTGTTGTTCGACGAGCCGCTGTCCAATCTCGACGCCAAGCTGCGCCGGCGGGTGCGCGACGAAATCCGCGGCCTGCAGCAAGATCTGGCGCTGACCATGGTCTATGTCACGCATGACCAGGAAGAGGCGCTCGCCGTCTCCGACCGCATCATCGTCATGAACGCCGCTCGCGTCGCCCAGGACGGTACGCCGCGCGACCTCTACAACGAGCCGGCCAACCGTTTCATCGCCGACTTCATGGGCGACGCCAATCTGCTCGACGTCGAGGTGCTTTCCAGCAATGCGACCAGTGCAAGGGTCAAGGTCGGACCCTTGCTGCTCGACATGCCGGGTCGCGGTAACGCTCCGGGACCGGCGATGCTCGCTGTGCGCCCGAATGCCGTGCGAATCTTGCCCGGCCAGCCAGCGGGCACCATGAAGGGCCAGGTGGTCAAGAGCTCGTATCTCGGCGACCACATGGAATACCGGATCGCGATCAGCGATCCGGCGGTCGAACTGTTCGCGACATCGCCTGATGTCACACCCGCCGTGGCGGAAGGGACGATGGTCGGGATCGATTTCGATCCGGCGAAGATCGTGCTGATCAAAGACGATTGAACGCGCCGGGAAAGCACCTTCGAAAAAATCCAGCCTGAATGTCACATCGGCCGGACCTGCCTCGTCATGATGTCGTATCCAACACAAGGACTGCAATCATGACCGCCAAGATCGACCTCTTGGCCGCCGCCCCTGCGCTGATCAAGCAGTGGCAGCGTGCATCGACCGAACTCTCCGTTGCCGCCGGGCTCGAGCACAGCCTCAACGAGCTGGTGAAGCTTCGGGCGTCGCAGATCAATGGCTGCGCCAAGTGCATCAACCTGCATGCCACCGAAGCCCGCGAGAATGGCGAGACCGAGCAGCGCATCTATGTGCTGCCGGCCTGGCGCGAGGCGCCCTGCTACAGCGACCGCGAGCGTGCCGCGCTCGGCTGGACCGATGCGCTGACGCGCCTCTCGGAAGGACAGGACCGGGAAAGCGCCTATGATGATCTTAAGTCGCATTTCACCGAGGAGGAGCAGGTGAAGCTCACCGTTTTGATCAACATCATCAATGGCTGGAACCGCATCGCCATTGGCTTCGGGCTCTACACCGACGCAGCAACGATACGCGCCAGCGCCAAGGCGGCCTGATGCCGGCGACGGCACCCGACGACGCGGCAGCGGGCTTCGGCCCGCTGCATCCGAAGCTGATGCGGGTCGCCTATCGCATGCTGGGCTCGGTGAGCGACGCCGAGGATGTCGTGCAGGATGCCTTCATCCGCTGGATGGGGACCGACCGCTCGCAGGTTCGCGAGCCCGAAGCGTTCCTGCGCCGCACGGTGACGCGGCTTTGCCTTGACCAGCTGAAATCCACGCGGCGCCAGCGCGAGACCTATATCGGCCCTTGGCTGCCCGAGCCGATCGTCGAAGAGGACTATCTTGAAGATGTCACCTTGCCGCTGATGTTGGCGCTGGAGTGGCTTTCGCCGCTCGAGCGGGCGGCCTTTCTGCTGCACGATGTGTTCGGGCTGGAATTCGAGGAGGTCGCGACCGCCATCGAGCGCGATTCAGCCGCCTGCCGCCAGCTTGCCGCTCGCGCACGGGGCCATGTCCGCGAGGCGCGGCCCCGCTTCAAGGTGGAGAAGCAGCGTGGCCTGGAGATCGCCGAAGCCTTTTTCGCGGCATCGCGCAGCGGCGACATGCAGGCGCTCGGCGCGCTGCTGACGGAAGATGTCAGCGCTCATGCCGATGGCGGCGGCAAGCGTCCGGCGGCTTTGGCGCCGGTGCTGGGCTTCGACGCCGTCATGAAGCAATACGCGCAAGTCGCGGCCTGGCTGCGCGACAATCGCTCGACGCTGGTGCGCATCGGCTTCGTCAATGGACTGCCGGGGTTCGTCACGCGGGAGGCCGATGGCGAATTGCAGACCACCGCGCTTGACATCGAGGACGGCAAGATCGCGGCCGTCTATGTCATGCGTAATCCCGACAAGCTCAGGCATCTGCACTAGACCTGAGATTGAATCGGGCGAAATAGCGGTTCGGCCTGCCTCCAAAGGCCGGCCTTTCCTGTGTGCGACCCGCATGACGATGTCAGGGGGCCCTTTGCGGTTGCCGCCCCCAACCTAGGATGCCTTCTCGCCGTCACGTGGCTGGATCAGCCTGCGCGCGGCATCTGCTCCTGCCGCAAGGAAGCGATCCGACAATTCGGTCCCTGCCACCGCGCGGGCCAGTTGAAGCGCGCCGATGAGGGTCGCAAAGACGCCCATGGCAACGCCTTCCGGATCCCTGGCCTGCGGAAGCGCTGCAGACAACTGGCGCACCAGAACCAGCAAGCGTTCGGTATAGACTTGTCGCGTTTCGAGCGGCTGACGCGCGAGTTCCGGGAGCAGCGCGGCGTTGGCGCAGCCCGTTCCCGGGTTGTCCCGGTGCGCAGCTGACAGATACGCCGCTATGCCCATCTCCGGACCACCGGCGGCCAATACCTCCTGCAGTTGCTGCACCTGGCTCTCCAGTGCCGCTACAAGGCTTTCACGCACGAGCTCCGCCTTGGACTGGAAATGCGGATAGAAGGCTCCGTTCGTCAGCCCGGCGTCGCCCATAATGGCTGCCAGTCCGGACGCGGCGATGCCGTCACCGCGAAAACGCTGGGCTGCGACCTCGACGATGCGATCGCGGGAGGCGTCCTTTCGGCCCTTTTCGTAGCGCATGGCGGCTCTTCCTTTCTGCTATTGCATTATGAGTGTAATATGATATTACGATCATAATTCAATCAACGGCAAAAAGCTAGCCCTCATGTCTCTGGAGTATCAAATGAATAACCTTTCGGGAAGAACCGCAGTCGTGACCGGAGCCTCTTCGGGCATCGGCCGCGCCAGTGCCGAGGCCTTGGCGCGGGCGGGGTATACCGTCTTCGGGACAAGCCGCAGCAAGGCCGGCAACGGCCCGGCTAAGGTGTCCATGCTGACCTGCGACGTGACCGACGGGGAGTCCGTCAGCGCCCTCGTTGCAACCGTGCTGGCCCAGACCGGTCGTATCGATCTGCTGGTGAACAATGCCGGTGTCGGCCTGCTTGGCGGCGCCGAGGAATCTTCGGTCGCACAGGTGCAGGTTCTGTTCGACGTCAATCTGTTCGGCGTCATGCGCATGACCAATGCGGTGTTGCCGTCGATGCGGCGCCGCGGCCAAGGGCGCATCGTCAACATCGGCTCGATTCTAGGATTGGTGCCCGCGCCATACTCAGCGCACTACTCGGCGGTCAAGCACGCGCTGGAGGGCTATTCGGAATCGCTCGATCATGAGGTTCGCGCCTTCAACATTCGCGTCTCGGTCATCGAGCCGGCATTCGTGCGCACCGTCTTCGACCAGAACGGCATCGAGCCGGATTCCCTGTTGAAGGACTACGATCAGGCGCGCGCCGGTCTCAAGGCGCTGCTTGCCGATGTGATGCCCAAAGCCGATCGGCCGGAAGTGGTGGCGGATGTGGTCGTCAAGGCAGCGACCGACGCCCGTCCGCGACGGCGCTATACCGCAGGGAAGGCAGCGCGCCAGGTCAGCCTGCTGCGCCGCTTCGCCCCCGCGGGGATGTTCGACAAGACCTTGCGCAAGCAGTTCCGCCTGCCGGTCTGAACAACGATGGGACGGAGAATTTCACACACAAACGGCACACCAACGGACACTTCCAGAAAGTCACTGCCATGAAGGCATTCGTTGTCGATAATTATAGCAAGAAAGGCATTTTGCGGCTGGCCGAGATGCCGGAGCCGGAGCTGCTGGACAATGACGTCCTGGTCGAGGTCCATGCCGCCGGGGTGAACCTGCTGGATTCCAAAATCAGGACCGGCGAATTCAAACTCGTCCTTCCCTATCGCCGGCCCTTCATCCTCGGTCACGACGTTGCCGGGAGGGTTGTCAGGGTGGGCTCGAAAGTCCGCAAATTCAAACCCGGCGACGCCGTCTATGCGCGGCCGCCCGACGGCCGGATCGGGACATTCGCCGAATTCATCGCAATCGATGAAGCCGACGTGGCGCTGAAGCCGGCGAACCTCAGCATGGAAGAGGCGGCCTCGATCCCGCTGGTCGGTCTGACCGCCTGGCAGGCTCTCATCGAGAGGGCGGGTCTGAAGACAGGCCAGAAGATCTTCATCCAGGCTGGCTCCGGCGGCGTGGGGACATTCGCCATCCAGTTGGCAAAGCACCTCGGCGCGATCGTTGCGACAACAGCGGGCGCGGCAAGCGCCGATCTGGTCAGGGATCTCGGCGCCGATGTCGTCGTCGACTACAGGAAGGACGACTTCGAGAAAATCCTGTCGGGCTACGACGTCGTCCTGAACAGCCAGGACGCCAAGACGCTTGAGAAATCCCTGACTGTGCTGAAACCGGGTGGGAAGCTCATCTCGATTTCCGGTCCTCCGGATCCCGAATTTGCCAGGAAACAGGGACTGAACGTGGTGCTAAGGCTGCTGCTGCGGCTGCTGAGCCGTGGTATCAGGACCAAAGCCAAGCGCCGGGGCGTGGGATTTTCGTTCCTGTTCATGTCGGCGCAAGGTGAGCAACTGAGCAAAATCACGTCCCTCATCGAAGATGGGGCGATTCGCCCGGTCGTCGACAGGGTCTTTCCTTTTGAAGCGACCAATGAGGCGCTGGCTTACGTCGAAACAGGACGCGCCAAGGGCAAGGTCGTCGTCAAGGTCAGATAGCGCGCCCAGTTGCTTTGGGGCATTTGAGAGACACCAAAGCAAGGCAGCGCAAGGCCGACAAATTCCGAAAACGGTTCGGCATCCGATTGCCCAACCTCAGTTGTTGCGGATTGCCACGAAGCTTGCCGCTGCCTTCAGCAAGGCTGCCTGTTCACCGTAAGGCTCAAGCAATTCATGGGCCTGCTTGACCAGCCCATGGAGCTGGCTGCGCGCCCAGTTCGCGCCATGCAGCGCCACCAGCGTCGCCTTGCCGGCGGCTGCGTCCTTGCCGGTCGCCTTGCCCATCTGGCTGGCATCGGCGGTCAGGTCGAGCAGGTCGTCGGCGAGCTGGAAGGCAAGCCCGACCGCCGAGCCGAATTCGGCCAGCCGGTCGCGGTCCTGCGGTGCGGCGCCGGCAATAATCGCGCCGGCTTCGCAGGCGAAGCGGATCAGCGCGCCGGTTTTCATCGCCTGCAGCCGGATAATGCCGGCTTCGTCCGGCCTGCTGCGCTCGGCTTCGAGATCGAGCGTCTGCCCGCCGACCATGCCCCCAGTGCCGGCCGCGCGCGCCAGCGCCAGCACCAGTGCCGCCCTGCGCTCCGCCGGCAGCGCCGTCGCCTCATCGGCGAGGACATCGAAGGCAAGCGTCAGAAGCGCATCGCCGGCAAGGATGGCGGTGGCTTCACCGAAGGCCTTGTGCACGGTCGGCTGGCCGCGGCGCAGATCGTCGTCGTCCATGGCAGGCAGATCGTCATGGATCAGCGAATAGCAATGCACGCATTCGATGGCCGCCGCCACGCGCATCGCCGCCTCGCCATCGGCGCCAAAAAGGGCGGCACTTTCCATGACCAGGAAGGGGCGCAGCCGCTTGCCGCCGTTCAGCACGCCATGGCGCATGGCCGCCATCAGACGCTCCGGCCGGGCGATCTCGCCGGCAAGCGTGCGGCCGTCGAGCAGCAGCCTGAGCCCGGCCTCGATCGCCGCCGCCCGCCCCAGAAGTGCGGCCTCAAAGGCCAATTGCTCGTCTTTCGTCATGGCCGGGAGCGGTAGCCGACACTCAGACGTTGCGCAAGAAGCCTCGCGCCATTATGCCGGAGGCGGGAGAGTGGCGCGGGTGGGGGCGGCTTGACGGAACCGATCGTCGATCATGAAACCGAAGGGTTTGAGATGGCGCGACCAAGGCGCGTGAACCGCGCCGGTCTGAAGCGCCTGGCACGGCGCGGCCTGGTCGTCGCCGTCGTGCTGGCGGCGATACCCATTGGGCTGACCTTCCTCTATCTGCCGTCCTTCGTGCATCCGATATCGACCTTGATGGTCAAAGACCTCGCGACCTTCTCCGGTTACGACCGGCGTTGGGTGTCGATCGACGATGTGTCGCCGGTGCTGGCCAATTCGGTGATCATGTCGGAGGACGGTCAGTTCTGCTTCCATCGCGGCATCGATCTCGGCGAATTGCGCGGCGTCGTCGACGATGCGCTGGCCGGCGTGGCGACGCGCGGCGCCTCGACCATCACCATGCAGACGGTGAAGAACCTTTTCCTGTGGTCGCGGCCGCTGGGCTCGGTGCGCAAGGTGGTCGAACTGCCGCTGGCCGTCTATTTCGATGCGGTGATGTCGAAACGGCGGATCATGGAAATCTATCTCAACATCGCCGAATGGGGGCCGGGCATTTACGGCATCGAGGCGGCGGCGCAGCATCATTTCGGCGTTTCGGCCAAGCAGCTGTCGCGGCGGCAGGCGGCATTGCTCGCCGTCTCGTTGCCCAATCCGATCGCCCGCAATCCGGCCAAGCCCGGTCCGGATCTGCGGCGCCTGGCGTCGCTGATCGAACGCCGCGCCGGCCGTTCGGGCGCGTATGTCGGTTGTCTTGATTAGGTCGAACCGCTGCCGGCTCAAAAAAAATCGCCACGGTGCTGGCCAAAACGGCGCAGGGCGTGTATAGGCACCCGACTTTCTCAGATTATGGCCCTGACGCGGCCCTTTCACGAGGGCTATCGGGGCATTTTGACCATGTAGTGGAGCATATCCATGGCCGTTCCGAAACGAAAAACCTCTCCGTCCAAGCGCGGCATGCGCCGCTCGGCCGACGCTCTCAAGGCCCCGACCTATGTCGAGGACAAGAATTCCGGCGAAATGCGCCGCCCGCACCATATCGACCTGAAGACCGGCATGTATCGCGGTCGCCAGGTGCTGACGCCCAAGGAAAGCTGAGACCAGCTTTCGAAGGGTTTGATGCCAAAAGAACCGGCCATTGGCCGGTTTTTTTGCGTTTGGTGCGCGCCGCGCCGCCAACTATGCCAAAGACCGGGCGTCCGTGGCGATACAAGCTGCGGCGGCGGTGCTGTATTGAGTCCGCATGCCTTGTCGCGGCGCTTCCGCGCGATGATCGACCGGCTTCAGAGGGACCGCATGACCAAGCTCACCACAGCACCCCGCGATATCTTCCAGACCTTCATGAACTTCCCGCTGGTCGAGGACCTCGATGCGCTGAAGGCGGATGTCGCCATCATCGGCATGCCTTACGGCAGTCCCTACACGATCGACGAGCTGGTCAACGACCAGACCAACGCGCCGACCGCGGTGCGGCGCGCCTCGCAGCGCATCAGCCTCGGGCTCGACCGCTATGATTTCGACATTGGCGGAACCCTGTTCGACGGGCAGGACGTCAAGGTGGTCGATGTCGGCGATGTCCCCGGCGATGCCGCCGGCGGCCACTACAGGTTGGCCGAAGCGGCGATCCGAAAGATCCGCGTCGCCGGCGCCTTGCCGATCACCATTGGCGGCGATCACGGCGTTCCGATCCCGATCCTGCGGGCGCTTGACGGCGAAGGGCCGATCACCCTGGTTCAGATCGATGCCCATCTCGACTGGCGCGACAATGTCAACGGGGTCAGGGAAGGCTATTCCAGCCCCATCCGCCGCGCTTCGGAGATGGCGCATATAGCCGGGATTTTCCAGCTCGGCATCCGCAGCCAGGGCAGCGCCCGGCTCGAGGAGGTCGAGGCGGCCCGCGCCTACGGCTCCAACATCGTCACCGCCAATGAATGGCAGGATATCGGTACGGCGGCGCTGCTCAAGGGCATCCCGGACCGTGGCCGCTATTACCTGACCATCGATGCCGACGGTCTCGATCCCGCTGTCATGCCGGCGGTCGAAGGGCCGGCGCCTGGCGGCATCAGCTACCGGCAGACGATCGAACTGATCAAGGGGCTGTTCGCCAAGGGACGTGTCGTCGGCATCGACATCGTCGAGATCGCGCCGGCGCGCGACGTCAACGAGATCACCTCGATGACCGCCGGCCTTTTCATCCTCAACGCTATCGGCGCCGCCGTGCGGACAGGCCAGTTCAAGCGCTGAATCCGGCGTGTCGGTGGTCAGCCGGGGCAACTGTGGCTGACAGGGTTGTTTCGCGCGGTCTTTTTCCGTGTTTGCGGGCGCTAGCGAAAAATCTTGACGGCGTGCCTGCGGGGCATTCTACAGAAGGTGCCCCCATTGTTTAGGCAATTCCTTGGGAAACCGCTTTCCTGGAATTGCTAGAGGAGACGCCTGATGTTCGGTGCCATCCCGCTGCTGATCGTGCCCTTCGTGGCCTACAATCTCGGACTCCTCGGAATATTCGGCAGCGGCGACGATCCGTGGGCGACCGAGATCTTCTCGTTCAGCATGATGTCGGGCGGGGTGTTCTCGATGACGCTCGGCGACCTGATGGTGGTGATCGGGCTGATCTTCCTGTTCCTCGAAATGGTGAAGTCGGTGCGCACCACGAACGCCTCGATCATGGACCATCTGTTGTCGACGCTGGTCTTCGTGGCGTTCCTGGTCGAGTTCCTGCTGGTGAAGGGCGCGGCGCACTCCGTCTTCTTCACGCTGATGGTGATCGCCCTGTTCGATGTGCTGGCCGGGTTTTCGGTGTCGATGCGGTCGGCGAGTAGAGACATAAATTTGAACTAGCCGCCTTCGTTGGATGGTCGCAACCGTTCGCGATTGGCGTGGCTGCTCTTTCTGGTCCTCCTGGGGCGAAGCAAGGAGCGAAGCGACGCGGCGCAGACCTTGGGATCCATTCCGTGAAGCTAAGGCGTTGCAATGGTTCAGAATTCTGCTCCGCCTACACTTGCGGCAAAGGTCGCGGCATGGATCCCAGGGTCTTCGCGACGGAGTTTCGCTCCTGCTTCGCCCTGGGATGACGAAGCTCCCCCTCAGCCCGGATCGGCGGTGAAGCCCGCCGCTTCGATGCCAGCGATGGCGGCGGCTTCGTCATTGTCCGACGTATCTCCCGAAATTCCGACGGCGCCGATGACGGGGCCTGCCTTGTCGCGGATCAGCACGCCGCCGACGACCGGCAACACGCGTCCACCCGAGACGTCGGAAATGCCGGCGACGAGATGCGGCCGCTCCTTGGCGAAAGCCTCGACACGGCGCGAGCCCATGCCGATGGCCAGCGCCCCATAGGCCTTGCCGGCCGACATTTGCGGGCGCAGGAACGAGGCGCCGTCCTGACGCTGGAAGGCGACGAGATGCGCGCCGGCATCCAGCACGGAAACGCCGAGCGGTTTGAGCTTCATCTCGGCGCCCTTGGCGAAGGCGGCGTCGATGATGTGCTTGGCTTTTTCGAGGGTCAGTGCGGTCATGGCTGTCTCCTGATCAAAACGCGTCAATCATCGACCTGACATGCGGGATGCGAAATCCCGGTTGCGGTTGAAATTGCTTCGCGCGGGAAAGCGGAAATGGCGGGCATTGCTGATCGTGGCACATGGCGGATACGATCCGCCGGCATCCAGATGGCGCGTCGATGAAGAGACCGAGTTATTTTTTCTTGGCTCGGGCCGCTTTCTTGACCGGAGCGGCGGGGGCGTTGGCGAGGTCTTCCGCTTCCTTGGCAAGGCGCAATGCCCGGAGCTTGTTGGTCTTGGCCTGGCGGGCGTCGGCCTCGGCGACATACTCCGCCATCGCCTTTTGCCGCACCGTGGCTGCCTCTTCCTGCTTCTTGAAACGCATATCCGCCCGGGCGCGGGCAGTATCCTTAGAGTTCTCGACCAAGAGCGTTATCCAATCCCGTAAATTATGTTTTTCAGCCCCTTGATAGCAGAGCCGGCCTGATAATGGGGAAATAAGTTGGTCAAGCGGCCGGGGCCTCGATGCCGCTCGACGCCTTGCGGGCTACCACCGCCTCATATCCGGCCTGCAATGTAGCGCGGACGGAAGGCTGCGCGGGTGTGGCGACAGGCGTGCCCAGATGGTCGTGGCGCAACTCGTCCATGAACTGCTCCCACATTGGCGGTCCGCCTTTCTCCAGCAGCTCGGCGCGGATCGAAAGCTCCTCGCTCACCGGCAGCCAGACGCGGCCCCAAGCGCCGAGATGCGCCATGATCGGCACCAGCGTGATGGCCATCTCGGTCAGGCTGTAGATCGCCTTCTGCTTGTGCGAGGGGTCGTCGGCCTTGGTCAGCATGCCGAGTTCCATCAGCCGCTTCAGCCGGTCGGCCAGGATATTGGAAGCGATGCCCTCGATCGAGCCGTTGAGCAGTTCGCGAAAGTGGCGTTTGCCGCCAAAAATCATGTCGCGCAGGATGATCAGGCTCCAGCGATCGCCGAACACTTCCAGCGACAGATTGATAGGGCATCCCGAGCGGTGTTCGGTTTTCATCCGACTCTCCTCAAAAACCAGTTGCATTATCGTATCAGTTTTATTATCGTGCAACCGATTGCAAAACGCAATCAGTTTGGTTGGCCTTTGATTGGCCGATGCGAGGAGAGTCCCATGACACGGGCCGCAGCACCCGAAATCGTCTCCCAGACGTTTGGGGATCCCGGCCATCCAACCGTTCTGCTGATCATGGGCGCCATGGCCTCGATGCTGTGGGGGCCGGAGGCGCTCTGCAAAAAACTCGCCAGCGAGGGCCGTTTCGTGATCCGCTACGACAATCGCGATACCGGCCTGTCGACCAAATATGCGCCGGGCGAGCCGCCGTATACCTTCGACGACATGGCGGACGATGCGGTGCGCGTCCTCGACGGTTGCGGCATCGGCAAGGCGCATGTGGTCGGGATGTCGATGGGCGGCATGATCGCGCAACGACTGGTGTTGAAACATCCCTCGCGTGTCATCACACTGACGGTGATCAGCAGTTCGCCGGTGGGGATCGATACATCGCACCTGCCGGGGACGACCGAGGCCTATATGGAGCACTCGGCCGATGGCGCCAAGGTCGATTGGTCGGACCGCGACCAGGTGATCGGCTTCGTCGTCAAGGATGCGCGTGCGATCGCCAGCACCGCGCATCCCTTTGACGAGAAGGCGATGCGGGCGTTCGTCCAACAGGACTACGACCGATCCGGCGGCTTTCTGAGCGCGACCAACCATTTCATGCTGAAGGGCGGCGAGGATCTGAAAGGACGCCTGCGCGAGATCAAAGTTCCGCTGCTCGTCATTCACGGGACATCGGATCCGATCTTTCCGGTCGAGCATGGCGCAGCCCTTGCCGACGCTGTTGCCGGCGGGCGGCTTGTCCGCGTCGAAGGCGGTGGCCACGAACTGCATCCCGACGACTGGGGCACGATCATCGACGCCATCGTGGCGCATACCAAACCCTGAAGGCAGTCTGGAACCTTGACACATTCGCCTCATGGAAATAGTTAAGTAAGCGCTTCAGTGTTGGCGCTGGCTGGCACCGCTCCAGCACCGACGAACCGCAAACAGACGAGCAAAAAATGTCCCTGACGTTCCATTTCCATCCGCTGGCATCGTTCTGCTGGAAACCGCTGATAGCGTTTTACGAGAACGACACGCCCTTCACGCCGGTTATCGTCGACCTCGGCGACGAGCAGTCGCGGGCAGCATTCCTGAAGGTGTCGCCGACCGGCAAGATGCCGGCGCTGCGTGACGATGCACGCAATCGCACGGTGCTGGAATCGACCATCGTCATCGAATATCTGGCCGCGCATTATCCCGGGCCGGTCGAGCTCATCCCGGCCGAGGCCGACCTTGCTCTCCAGGTCCGCCAGGCCGACCGTTTCTACGATTTCTACGTGCAGGCGCCGATGCAGAAGATCGTCGGCGACAGGTTGCGCCCGCAGGACAAGACCGATCCGTTCGGGGTCGATGAGGCGCGCGCGCAACTGCGCAACGCCTATGCGATCATCGAGGAGGAGATGCGCTCGAAACTCTGGGCGGCCGGGCCTACCTTCACCATGGCCGACTGCGCGGCCTCGCCGGCGCTGTTCTACGCCAACAAGGTCGAGCCATTCGGCGACAGCTATCCGGCCGTGAAACACTACCACGACCGCCTGCTCAAGCGGCCGTCCTTCGCCCGGGTGGTCGAGGAGGCGCAGCCCTACTTCAAGTTCTTTCCCTACAATAACGGCTGATCGCGATGCTGCACGATCCCGCCCAGCTCGACCTGATGTTCCAGGCGCTCGCAGACCCGGCCAGGCGCAGCATGGTCGAACGGCTGTCGCGTGGGCCGGCCTCGGTCAGCCAGTTGGCCGAACCGCTGGCGATGTCGCTGTCGGCCGTCGTCCAGCATCTCAACGTGCTCGAAGCAAGCGGGCTGGTGCGCTCGGAAAAGCTCGGCCGCGTGCGCACCTGCCAGATCGCGACGCAGGCGCTGCGCAGCGCAGAACACTGGATCAACGAACGGCGGCTGACATGGGAGCGTCGGCTCGACCGGCTCGGCGATTTTCTCGCCGGGACCGAATGACCTGAAGCAGAGGAGAAATGACCATGCCCGGCAAAAGCAGAGCGGAGTTGATCCGCGGCTATTTTTCCGCCTACCAGGCGAATAACAAGGCTGCCGTCGCGGCGGTGCTCGCCGACGATTTCACCTTCACCAGCCCTTATGACGACGCCATCGACCGTGCGACCTATTTCGAGCGCTGCTGGCCGGACAGCCCGGCCTTCAGCTCGATCGTCATCGAGCGGATATGCGAGGACGAGGACGCCGCCTTTGTCCTCTATCGCTGCGAGACGGCGGACGGAAAGACCTTCCGCAACACCGAACTGCATCTGTTCCATGGCGACAGGTTGCGCGCCGTCGAAGTCTATTTCGGCGCGTCCTATCGCGACGGCGTCTTCGTCGCGCAGAAACCATCAAGCTGACCAAGAGGACCCGACCATGGCCGAACGATCCGTCGTCCACTCCACCTTCGTCCTCGAGCGCCTCTATCCAGTTGCGCCGGCGAAAGTCTATTTCGCGCTCAGCGATCCGGCCGCCAAGCGGCGCTGGTTCGCCGACCCCGACAACCCGATGACCCACAGGCACGAAATGGATTTTTGCGTCGGCGGCCAGGAGGTCAATGCCGGCGGGCCGAAGGACGGGCCGATCCACACCTATACCGCCACCTATCAGGACATCGTGCCCAACCAGCGCATCGTCTACAGCTACGACATGCTGTTCGGTGATGTCAGAATCTCGGTTTCGCTGGCGACAATTGAGCTTCGCCCGGAAGGCACGGGCACGCGTCTGGTGCTCACCGAGCAGGGCGCGTTTCTCGATGGGCACGACACACCGTCATCGCGCGAGCATGGTACCGGATTCCTGCTCGATGCGCTGGGCAAGGCGCTGGCAACGGACACTTGAAAGCCAGGGAGGCGAGCTGGAATCGCGGCCTATGCTTCCCAGAACTGATCAAGCCAAATATTGAGCTTGAGGAAGCCGCCACTGCTGACTGTATAGACCCGCCTCGTGCCCTCGGCCTTGGCCTGAACCAGACCGGCGTCCAGCAACACTTTCAAATGCTGGGACACGGCCGGGCGGGAGACTGGCAGGCCCGAAGCCAGTTCGTTGACGGTTTTCGGGCCACGCCGGAGCTCTTCCAGAAGATAGCGCCGGTTGGGGTCCGCAATCGCCATGAAGGCGTCAGAAAAGATCATGCCTATACTTGTGGGGCAAAGCTTTTCAAATCTCAACCGTCGGCTTCCGCTTTTCTGAGCCGCAGTGCTTCAGGGGTGACCGAGCGATCGGCCGGCTGGGTCTTGAAGGCGTCGCGGTCTTCGATCGGCACCGGCGCGCGGCGGCTGATGCGCAGCAACGTGTAGGCGGCGAGGCTGAGATGCGCCAGCGCGGTGGCCAGGAACAGGCCTTCGGGGCGGAGCCAGCCCATCAGGGCGGCAGCCAGCAGGGGCCCGATCATGGTTCCGAAGCCATACAGAAGCAGCAGGCCGCCCGAGACCTTGACGAAATCCTCCGATCGGGCGTGGTCGTTGGCATGCGCCACGGCGATCGAATAGAGCGTGTAGGCAAAGGCGCCGTAGGCGGCGGCGAAGACAATGACGAGGACGGCGGAACGCGGTTCGAACAGGAAGATCAGGATGGCGAACAGTGCGGCGCCGAAAGCCGCGCCCGCCAGCACGAAACGGCGGTCGGTCTTGTCGGAGAGGCGTCCGGCCGGAAGCTGCATGGCCGCGCCGGCAATAACGACAAGGCTCATCATCAGTGCGATCTGGGCGGTGGAGATGCCGATACGGGCGCCGTAGACGGCGCCAAGCGTACCCCAGGCGCCATTGGCGATGCCGACCAACAGGCAGGCGATCGCCGACACCGGCGAGTTGGCGTAGAGACCTTTGACGTCGAGCTTGACGTCCTGCAAAGGCTTGGGAGACGAAGCCGACGACACCGCGGTCGGGATCAGCGACAGGCAGAACAATATGCCGGTGATCATGAACAGCGACGCCGATCTGACGTCGCCGCCGGCAACGATCATCTGGCCGCCCATGATCGAGGCATAGGTGACCATCATGTAGAGGCCGAAGACGGTGCCGCGGTTCTCGTTGGTGGCCTTCTCGTTCAGCCAGCTTTCGATGACCATGAAGGCTCCGGCCATGGTGAAGCCGGTGAAGGCGCGCAGCAGGATCCAGACATATTCGTCGATGATCAGGCCGGTAAGCAACGCCACGATGGCGCCCGAAGCGGCAAAGGCGCCGAACGCCCGGACATGGCCGGCGCGGCGCACCAGGCGCGGTGCGAAGAAGCAGCCGGTGACGAAGCCACCGGCCCAGGCCGTGCCCATCAGACCGAGCGATGCGGTCGAAAATCCTTCGATCTGGCCGCGCAACGGCAACAACAGGCCGTGCAGCCCCGAAGCCGCGAGCAGGAAAGCGGTGCCGCGAAGCAGCGAGAGGATCGGCCTGTAGCTTGCAAACATTGTTTGATCCGTCTGGAGATTGTTGGCGGGGTCTGAAGACAGGCGCATTCGGGCTTTTCGGCGGCGGATGCTCAACGCCGAAACTAACGCGAAAACTAGCCGCGGCGAAACAGGGCTTCGGCCGCCGATTTGGTGCTGCCCTTGGTCTGGAGCTCGGCTTCGAGCCGGGCAATCTCCTCGCGCAGGATGCTGATCCGTTCGGTAAGGTCACCGACCGAAAGCAGCGACAGATCCTGTCCGATCTCATGCGGGCGGGCTTTCTTTTTGGGTTCGTCGTCGAAGATCGCCATCGTCGCTCCTCCCTATTCAGTATTGGGCTGATTTGGCCATTTGCCTGATCCGGCAATCAGCATACATAGGGCAGGGGCGCAGATGCAAACAGCCGGCAAGAAGCTGGCAGCCGGCGACAGACCGGCGGACCGAGACGGGAAATTTCATGGCGAGCGGACATAAAATTCCAGCCACGATGACGGCCATCGCAATCTCGCAACCGGGCGGGCCGCGGGTGCTGAAACCGGAAACGCGCGACGTGCCGGTGCCTGGTCCCGGCGAAATCCTGATCCGGGTGCGTGCGGCCGGCGTCAACCGCCCCGACGTGCAGCAGCGCAAGGGCGCCTATCCGGCGCCGCCCGGCGCCTCCGACCTGCCCGGTCTCGAGGCATCGGGCGAAGTGGCCGCCCTTGGCGACGAGATATCGCGCTGGCGCATCGGCGACCGGGTCTGCGCGCTGACGCCGGGGGGCGGTTATGCCGAATATGTCAAGGTTCATGCCGGCAGCGTGCTGCCGCTGCCCGCCGGCTTCACCCACACGGAGGCGGCCGCGGTTCCGGAAAACTATTTCACCGTCTGGCACAATGTGTTCGAGCGCGGCGGCTTGAAAAAGGGTGAGACGCTGCTGGTCCATGGCGGCTCATCGGGCATCGGCACCACGGCGATCCAGCTGGCGTCGGCCTTCGGCGCGTATGTCGTCACCACCGCCGGCAGCAAGGAAAAATGCGACGCCTGCCTGAAGCTCGGCGCCGACCGGGCGATCAACTACCGCGAGGAGGATTTCGTCGCGGCGGTCAAGGATGCGACTGGCGGCAAGGGGGCCGACGTCATTCTCGACATGGTCGGCGGCGACTATATCGCGCGCAACTACGAGGCCGCCGCGGTCGAGGGCAGGATCGTCCAGATCGCCGTCCAGGCCGGCGCGGTGGCGAGCGCCGATTTCTCGAAAATCATGGTCAAGCGGCTGACCCACACCGGCTCGACGCTGCGGCCTCGCACGGTCGAGTTCAAGGCGGCGCTCGCCGCCGCACTGGAAGCACAGGTGTGGCCGCTGCTCGGCACCCGGAAGGTAGCGCCGGTGATGGACATGATCTTCCCGCTGACCGACGCCTGGCGGGCGCATGAGCGCATGGAAGAGGGCGAGCATATAGGCAAGATCGTTCTCGACGTCGGCTAGATGGGGCGAGATTCAGGTGAGGCCGGCCTGCGAATGGCGGCTCCCTGCGCTTCCGGCCTTCCGCCGGCCGAAGCCCTCATGAGGGGTTGCGGCAGTTAAGGCTACGGCCGGCGTAGGCCGGTGCTTCATACTGAAGTACGCTCCGCTCCGGTTCTCGGGAGCCGCCATTCTCTGCTCGGCCTGACCTGAACCTCGCGCCATGCTCCGCGCTCAGCCTGTCGGCAAGATGAACAGAAGCTTAATGCTGCAATGCAGCATTTGCATTGCGGCTATGCAAAGACGTCTGTTCAATTCGTGGGCAGCACTGCCTATCTAAGCGTCATCGAAACGATTTGATCCAACAACTGGAGGACAACCATGAACCCGATCCGCGCTTTCCGTAACTGGCGTATGTACAACGAAACCGTGCGCGAGCTGAACAAGCTCAACGCCCGTCAGCTCAGCGACCTCGGCATCAGCCGCGGCGACATCGAGAGGATTGCCCGCAAGGCCATCTAATTCGAAGCCTGGTCGGCCGATGAGGCCTGACCACGCGGCAGAAGCAAGAGCCGCCGCAGACGGTATCCCGTCGCCGGTTCCGAGCCCGCTGGACCCTGTCCGGCGGGTTTTGTCGTTTTGGACCCCCTGTACAACTCGGCATCAATGATCGCCGGAGCCGAGGTCCTCCTGGCCTCCCCCGCTGTCCGGTGTCCGACGGCTGCGCCCTGCGCCAAAAACATTGCGAAACGGCAGCGGAGCGGTTATACAGGCCGCGAATTTCCCATTTTGGTGGCTCTAAACCACCGCCCGCGCGGGAACGCGGGCGAACGAGAAGGATTTTTGAAATGGCCAATACGCTGCTGATGCCCAAGGCGACCGCCGTCTGGCTGGTCGACAACACCGCGCTTTCCTTCGAGCAGATCGCGCAGTTCTGCGGGTTGCATCCGCTCGAGGTCAAGGCGATCGCCGACGGCGAATCGGCGCAGGGCATCAAGGGCATGGATCCGATCATGACCGGACAGCTGACCCGCGACGAGATCGCGCGCGCCGAGAAGGATCCGAACCAGCGCCTGAAACTGTCCGACCCCAAGGTGCGGGTGCCGGAATCCAAGCGCAAGGGTCCCCGCTACACGCCGTTGTCGAAGCGCCAGGACCGGCCCAACGCCATCCTGTGGCTGGTCCGCAACCATCCGGAATTGAAGGACGCGCAGATTTCGCGCCTGGTCGGCACGACCAAGTCGACGATCGAACAGATCCGCGAGCGCAAGCACTGGAATTCGGCCAATCTGCAGCCGATGGACCCGGTGACGCTGGGTCTCGCTTCGCAGATCGACCTCGACATGGAAGTCAACCGCGCCTCGCGCGGCCGCGAGCAGGCGCAGCCTGTCGGCGACACGCTGCTGCCGGCTGCCGTGACCGAGCGCCTGGTGCCGGCGCCGGAGAAGCCGAAGGACGAGGATGCCGAACTCGACGCCAACGCCGTGTTCGCCAAGCTCTCGGCGCTCAAGTCCAAGAAGGAAGATGCGGACGACGAGTAAGGTTTGCGACAGTTCATCAAAAAAGCCCGCTTCGTGAACTGACCCCCGAAAGTTGGACACAACCTTCGGGGGTTTTGCATGTCCAGACACGGCGAGAGTTTCAAGCGCTCGGTTGTCGATAGCTATTTAGGCGGGGATGAGAGCTACGCGAGTGCGGCGTCGATGCATGGCGTTGATGCGGCCACTGTTCGCAAGTGGGTTGCGTTGTACCAGGCGCATGGCGATGCCGGGCTATCTGGTAAGTACGGTCGTTACGACGCGGCGTTCAGGCTGTCGGTGCTTGAGCGAATGTGGGAGGAAGGTCTGTCGTATCGGCAGACGGCTGCATTGTTCAATATCCGCAATGCCAGTTGCCTGACGGGCTGGGAGAAGCGCTATCATGCGGGCGGGATAGAGGCGCTCGGCCCGCGTCCCAGAGGACGACCCATGTCAAAGCCGCCGTCCCCCGCAGTGCCTGTTGCAGCCAGTGACGAGGCCAAAAGCCGCGAAGAACTGCTGGCTGAGCTGAAGCATCTGCGGATGGAGAACGACTACCTAAAAAAACTGGAGGCCTTAACGCAGGGACATGCGCTCAAAAAGCGCAAGCCGTCCAGGCGTTAAGGCCGTTGCATTCGCTTGAGGGGCTGCTCGAACTGGCGAAGCTTGCGCGCAGCACGTTCTATTACAGACAGAAAGCAGCGAAGCGCTCGGACCGCCATGCGGCGCTGAAGGCGGCGATCAAGGCCATCTTCGACAGCCACAAGGGTCGCTACGGCTATCGCC